>JBAYHX010000094.1:0-9563 GCA_041665965.1 Candidatus Latescibacterota bacterium | reverse complement strand
GGGGCAGGACACATCTTTATCGTGCCTGCGAAGCAGCAAACACTGTGGAGCAACAACTTCCCTTGCCCCCTTTGGAGGTAAACGAAGTTCCCGCAAAGCGGAAAGGGATTGAGGGTTAGGGGGCTGAAGTAGTAAAACTTATCATTTTTTCGTTTCCAAAACGACTTTTGCAATTAGCTCACATAATAAATAATTAAATTAAAATAATTTCATCCTGTTTTTTTCTTTCAACTACCCTGTTACGGTTATTGATCTTCCACTATTTTTTTACCATTCGTTTTTATGAATTCTCGTTTTATCGAAACGGTCGGAAGGAAGTTTTATTTCGTCAGGATACCCGACAGGGATAAGAGAAAAAGGGATGACATGTTCCGGAATTCCGAGAAGTTTTCTGAAACCTTCAACTCGTTCCTCCAGGGGATAAACCCCAAGCCAGACTGTTCCCAAGCCAAGGATGTTCGCCGCGAGGAGAATATTCTCTGTCGCTGCTGAACAATCCTGGACCCAGTAATCTTTATATTTTTGAAGCCGGGTATCTGCACACACAAGAATTGCCACAAGAGCATCACGTATCATCAAAGAATGGGGATGAAATGATGGTATCGAATCAAGAATATCCCTGTCCCGGATAATAATATAATGCCAGGGCTGCTCGTTACCGGCTGAAGGAGCGCTCATGGCAGCTTTCAGCAATGTCTCGATCTGATCTTCATTCACCGGTCTACGAGTATACTTGCGGATACTCCGTCGTGAAAGAATCATATTCAAATCATCCATCTAACCCCCCAATTACTTTCAATCTCCGTCTCATTTTAATCATTGCATATGGAGAATGATACAAAAATGCTTGCCACACGGTGAATAAAGGTTACAGTCATCAAAAAAGTTCTTGGCTCATGTCATGTTCATTTTACAGGTTTGCCTGATTGCATGATACCGGCCATAGTGTCTTCACGTATCATGGCACTATGCATAATACTCAACTCCAGGGATAATGTGTTTTCCAAATTGACAGCGTAACCACCACCGGTTCCTGTACTAACTTTCCTGTACAGCTTTATTTACACTTCCTTCCAGAGGTTTTTCCGCTTCAAGGTAGGGGATGCAAATCTTTACTATAACTCCGAACAACACAAACATGCAAAGGAGCATTGCTATTAGATGAAGTGACCAGAAAAACCAATACGTCAACGGAAAAGACCTTCTCAGAAGATCAAGAACGAGAAGAGTCGACCATATTACCGCAGGTAAGAAAAGAAGAATTTTGAACTTATACCACCGTGAAGGTTTGGTTGCCATGACCGACAAGCCGCCGAGCAAACCGAGGAGGCTTGGAAATCCATAGAGATATCCCAGCCAGAATGAATTACGTTCAAAATCTCCGGCATCCGCGCTGTACCATTTTCCCATAACCGCTTCCAAAAAAAGAGAACCGGCATAAAGAAGCAGATACCCGCATAACAGTATGAACGCGAGCATTGATACCATATAGATATAGCGCATTGCCTGTGTCTTTAATAGAGACTTTAAAAAAGTATTTCTCTGTCGTTTTACCGGCATTTTTTCAGTTTGAAAAAGGGATGATTCATTTTCCATGATTTTTCCTTCCAGTACTTTCAATTCTTCTTTTTTTCCTCAATCGAAGAAGGCGAAGACGATCCGTTCTGTCTCTGGAAAAGATTAATTCCAGCCACTTCACCCTTCTTGAAAGGTCAAATGAATTGAAGAGAAGATATATAATGAGATAGAACTGACCCTGAAATAATATTCTGGCAATCAGCCTCTGAACAGGGCCATCAAAAACGATATGTTCAATAAAAAACTCAGAAAGCATGAATCCTAAAAAGAATAAAATCCCTATGAGCAAAATTTCCTTGGTTTTCACCTGATCACCATCATTTTCTATATCCGCCGAAGATAATACTATAAATCCAAAACCTTCCAAACATAAAAATAAACACATACAGTGTAATTTACTATGACATGCTCTCAAACGCAAGAAAGGTTATTAAAAAAACCATATTTGAAAGAAGAAAGGTCTGGATAAACAAAATACATGCAATCTCAACGCAGTATCATTGGTGATACACTTATAAAATCATTATATACAATATATTGCAAAATTATAAGCAATAATTATCATTGTTATGTCTCATTGTCTCACTATTTTAAATATTTTTTTATACACCGGATATTTATCAATTCAGTGCTTATGTTACGTAACATATTGTAAATATTAATATAATATGTACACATAAAGACTTTCTGTGAAAATTATTATAATATGGCACGATTGTTGCAATATACAGCGTGAGAATAATAATTATTAAAGAGACAATAAGGGATATACGAGGTAAATGCCATGAACAGAGAACTTATTCTTAACTCGATAACTTTGATAATCAGAATTGGTTTTTGCATTCTCACAAGTAGTCTCATTGCATACCAATTCTCACATACACTTTCTATCCTATAAGGAGGATGAACCATGAAAATCACTTTGACAAACACCAGTGACTACCTCATAATCGGGGCTCTGATTTCTTTCATCATTTTCAGCAGCTACATATTTACAAAATTCAGTACTATAATTTCGATGATATAAAAGAATCTTAAAAAAAACGCCTCCATAAAAAAGATGGAGGCGTTTTTTTTATCCTGGTCACCTTTTTATATCTGTTTTATTGTCTATTAAAAATAAAAATGTAAAATAACACTTTTTTATTGCAGAATATACCATTGGAATATATTATAATTCAATACATTAAAAAATTATATACTAATTTTTAAGCACTCTCAATTCATTGAGGTCTCCTTGCTGAAAGCACTCGCCGGGCTTATACCATGGGCTGATATACTTAAAGCGGCCCCACAAATTCTTTCTACCGCAAACGATATGCTGGACAGTATTTCAAAAACCAGGGCGGAACCTCCTGAACCCCCTCATTTTGAAGAGAATCATTCAGTTGAAGAATCGATAAGACTTTATCGTAATGAGACAATAAAAAACCGTCGATATATCTCGGAACTCCAGGAAGATTCACGGCGTCATGCAATGATTATCGAACGGATAGCAGAACATGACCAGCAGGTTTCAAAACTTTTGGAAGCAGTTCGTATACGGTTGATTCTTGCTCTGGGGCTTTCCGGAGTATCACTGCTGGGCGTGATTATCTGCCTGATTTTTCTGTTCATTCGTTGAATTAGAATTATCCAACATAAAAAAAATATTTGTCGATATATTAAAACCTCCTTTTCCCCTTTCTATAAAATATTTAACCACAAAATAAAATCGTAAAAATTACTTGATATCTCTAATAAATCTTCCATTCCTGTTGACATCTTAAAACTCTTTTAAGTATATACGCAATCATATACTCTATGTTTTATATTGCTTCTAACCCTGATAATTCATAAAAAATATTCATCACAATCATTGAGTCAGAAATCCCCACTGCCTGTCGGCATCTCCCCTTATTGAGGGGAGAATTATGTACGAGGTTGTATTTATTCTTCTTTGTTCAAACCCCTTAGCAGGGGGGTCGGGAGGATTTTATCCTTGAGTTTATGAATAGATCGGGCTAAAGCATCAATTAAAAATGATTTTGGAGGGATATATGAAAGTAATAAAAATTGTCGGATTAACTATTCTTTGCATAGGCTTAATTCAGGAACTCGCTCTGGCGCAGAAAACTGGCTGGTATACCGAGGGCGAATTCAAACCGGTGAAAAGAATAGTGTTTACCATCACCAATCATCTTGGAAGCGACTGGAAGGAATGCCCGGTGATCATCAAGCGGGATCAGCTTCCAACACCAAACATTGCTGAACGTTACCTGACAGTGGTTGATCCTTCTTTGCCATCCTTTCAGGAACCTACAAAAGAGCAGCTCCGTGAGAAGAGCGGGTACCTTTTTCGCGCCGAAGAAAATGGCCACATTGTCGAATATCAGCAGGACGATCTGGATAAAGATGGAATCTGGGATGAACTGTTCTTTCTCACCGATATAAAGGCGCATGAAACCAAAACAATGTTCCTGTATATCGGATACAGCGAACGTGGTTTGTTCGAGCATAAAACCCATGCCGGCATGGGCTATTACGGCCGTCATATGGTTCCCTTCTGGGAGAGTGAATACATTGCCTGGAAACTGTGGTTTCCAACCAGTGTAGACATGCACGGTAAACGAAAACCCATGCTGACCGGCTATTACGAGTATACAAATAATTTGTCGGGATACTATATGCCATACGAATACGGTTCAGATATTATGACCGTCTCAAATACCTTTGGAGATGGAGGCATCGGTCTTTTTGAGAATCCCTCGCTGCCCGATTCGGTATCTGTTCCTCGCTACAGTCCTTTTGTTGACAAGGGACCTTACATCGATACCCGATATGCCTATGAAGTTGTGGCCAACGGCCCTTTAAGAAGTATGATCAGGGTAAAAACAATGAACTGGAAAACAGGAAAAGGAATATATGAAACAGACCAGCTATATACTGCGGTTGCTAAAAAAAGCTGGTCAACATGCCGGGTAAAATTCACAGAGTTCTGGCCGGAAGAGCCATCCACAGCTTTTGTCTGCGGCATCCGTCATATCATGAACGAGAACGAAACCTATCAATCCGGAGGCGTAGTTATGTCTTTTGGAAAAAACGTGGTGATCCGGGCTTCTATCGACAGTGTGAATGTGCAGGGACTTACCCTCGATTTCGAGGGAATTGCCCTTGTGGTCAAAGATTCCCTTAAACCTGTGTATAGAGACATAAAAGGGTTCGGAGGAAATCATGTCTTTCTTGTCCCGGCGACTCCGGATAGAACCTTCGACTACATGATTTTCGGCGCATGGAGTGAAGGTTCGGTGAACACCACTGCAAATGAGTTTAAAAAGTATGTGGCGACCGAAGCGGAACGATACAATAATCCGTTAACATTCGGGGCATTCATCTTCGAGGAAAAACAGAAATAGGAAACTATTTGTGTTGCCAGGTCACTTTGAAATCCTTTGTAACCTTTTTAACAAGACCGTTAACGAGCTTCCCGTAAGCTTTTTCGGGATCTTTTGCATCAAAAGAGTAGTTTTTACCTTCGAAAAAGCTGATTTTACCAATATTATTTGTGTCGTTTGCAGAACTGCTCCATATTGACGCACCGGTTAAGGTCTCGACCAGCTGCACATCAAGAGACGCTTCAACTTCTGCTGAAAAGCTGAAATACCCCAATCCCGGTGAATATCTTATATTCGGTTTGACATCGGAAACCTTCAGTTGTCCTAAAAAAATGGTGCTGACATTGAATTTTTTACCGATCTCATTAAGTACTGTCGGGCTCATTCGGTTACGGCCGACACTCTTGATGACTTCATCTTCTGTTCCCAAATAAACGACACGTACTATCCCCTGATCCTTCCTGATTTCTTCAACAAACCTTTTTGTTGATAGATCTCCAAGAGCTCCTTTTGCGGAGGAGCTAAACTCGATAATACCGATTATTTCATACTGTTTAAGGTCGATTTGGGGTGGAACCATAACCTTCGGCCCACAACCGGAAACTAATGTGAAAAAGAAAGCGGCAATAGATGAAAGGAATATTTTCTTCATATACACTTCCTCGATAATTTCAAAATTGATGGAACATCTTGTTGTTTTTTTAAATGCTTAACCGTTTATCTATTTGACACAGTAAAGGTTAAAAAATGAGCAGATAAAGAAGCCCTCACCCCATGTCCCCTCTCACGTGAACGGGCGAGGGGAAACCCCTGATATATTTTATAATCCATTATCATTCATGCAGATATGGGTCTTCCCCTCTCTTTTCAAGAGAGGGGTTCAAGGGGTGAGTTAAAACGTGCTGTTTAATCTCGATAAGCGTAAATGCTTATTCAAACCTGAAAAAGCCTGAAACAATCAGCCTGAAATCAAACTCGAGTGGATTATAATATTCTTTGAATACCGGTTTTATACGCAGGTGTAAATTATTGCCTTTTGCGTATGACAGTGAAAATAAACCATTTCAGTTCATCGCAAGCAAGAAGAAAATTCTGTTCTTCTATCGTATGAAATCGATATTTCTTTTCACTGAAAAAAAATTTGTTTTGCGCTCCCGAACTGCAAAGGCGGCTCCGCCAGATACAAACTGAATTATCCGGTTTCGATTGATTATAAGGTTTTTGAGAGAAATGTTGTATACTGTTAATAAAAAATATGGATTTTTTCCTTATTCATGCATATGTTAAAAGATTGAATTAGATAGGAATTATTACAACAAACTACTCTTGAAGCAGCGAGTTAAGAAATACCGGTTTTGAATTAACTTCACCCTCCTGCAGATGTATGAACTTGGTGATACTCATACACTTTCGATCCTTTAGAACAATCAGGTGAGTGTTTTCATAGCAATTTTTTGAAACCGGGGGGAAAGTTACAAGTGTAATAGTTACTTTAAAATGATTTTCTTTTACGTATAGTTCTGCTAACCATACTAAGGAGTCATGGATGATCAAAATCGAAAACTTGACGAAATTCTATGGGGATTTCAAAGCCGTCGATAATATTTCGTTTACGGTCAATGATGGAGAAATCCTCGGTTTTCTGGGGCCGAATGGCGCCGGAAAAACAACAACGCTCAAGATGTTGACCTGTTTCATGCCCCCATCCGATGGTCGGATCATGTTCAATAATCTGGATGTGAATGAACATTCCATGGAAATACGCAAAATGATCGGGTATCTTCCGGAAAATGCGCCCCTCTATGAATATATGAGCGTTCAGGAATACCTTGATTATATTTGCGACCTGCGGGAGATTACCGGCCCGAAAAGAAAAGAGCGTCTGGACAAAATGATCGAAACCTGCGGTCTCTCCAGGATGATCGGAAAAGATATCGGCGATCTTTCGAAGGGATACCGTCAGCGGGTTGGTATTGCGCAGGCAATGATTCATGAACCCGAGATCCTAATTCTCGATGAACCTACTGTCGGTCTCGATCCAAACCAGATTGTAGAAATTCGAAATCTCATCAAACAGGTTGGGGAAAAAAAGACTGTCATCCTTTCAACACATATTTTGAGCGAAGTTGAAGCAACCTGCAACCGGGTGGTCATAATTTCCTCCGGAGAAATTGTTGCGGACGGAACCACCGGTTCCCTTCAGGAAAAAATGGCCGGACAATCGACCCTCACTCTTGAGATCAAGGGAAACACCGCTGAAATGGCTGACGTGTACTCCGCAATCAAGGGAGTGGAAAAAATCCTTTCGGTTTCTTCGAGCGGAGACAGCACCTCCTGTATCGAACTCGGTGTGAAACATGGTTTCGATATCCGTGAGGATGTTTTCCGTGCCACAGTGGAAAAAGGCTGGGTTATCTATGAGATGCGCCAGCATAAGACAAATCTGGAAGAAGTTTTCAGACAGCTTACACTCAATCAGGGAGCCGTAACACAATGAAAAAAGTGATTCCTATTTTTCGAAGAGAAATATTTGCCTACTTCTTTTCGCCAATGGCGTATATAGTCATTTCGGTGTTTCTTCTCCTGACCGGGTGGTTCTTTACAAGCGACCTTTTCCTGGCTGATGAATCATCTTTACGGAGCGTGTTCTCCATTATTCCCTTCATTTTTATTTTCTTTGCTCCGGCTATCACGATGAGGCTTTTGAGTGAAGAGAGGAAAAGCGGAACGATAGAACTCCTGGTAACCATGCCTATCACCGACATGGAGATTGTGATCGGGAAATTCCTGGCTGGTCTTGGGCTTTTGGTTGTGGCGCTCGTGTTCACACTGCCCTATGCATTGACTATTCTCATCCTCGGCAAACCGGACATGGGAATGCTTGTCACCGGCTATCTTGGGCTGATTCTTATGGGCGCTTCCTATATATCGGTAGGAGTTTTCGCTTCCACCATCTCAAAAAATCAGGTAGTGTCGTTTATCATCGCTTTCATGATCATATTTATTCTCTTTTTGATCAATAAGTTCCTTCTTGTGATGCCCCCTTACCTGGTACCGGTTCTTCAGTACCTGAGCATAGACTATCATTTCGCCAATATCAGCCGTGGCGTTATCGATTCACGGGATCTGGTATATTACCTGTCGTTGATTGTATTCATGCTGTCACTGGCCAAGCTCTCGCTCGAGAGCCGCAAGTGGAGTTGAGGAGACTTGAGCCATGAAAAAACTAAATAGCGCATCAATTCTTTCCATACTTTTCCTTCTTGGCATTCTTGTTATGATTAATGCCATCGGTATCCGTTATTTTCTCCGAGCCGACCTGACCAGTTCAAAAATATATTCGCTTTCCAAATCTTCTAAGACCGTGGTATCTAAGCTCAATGATAAAGTTCTCATTAAAGTTTATTTTTCGCCAAATCTGCCCAGTCCGCTGAATACCAATGAGCGCTATCTCCGTGATATGCTCGAGGATTACCGGGCTTTTTCCCACGGGAAACTCAGATATGAGTTTGTGAAACCGGATGATGAAAAGAAATTTACAGAAGAAGCAGAGAACTTTGGAATTCCGCCCCGTCAGATAAAGACTGTGGCAAACGACAAATTCGAAGTCAAGATGGCATATATGGGTTTAGTGGTCATCTTCAGGGACAAAAAAGAAACCCTGCCGGTCATCGAGAATACCGATAACCTCGAATATGAGCTGACCAGCCTTATTAAACGTCTTTCGGCGACAAAGAATCCTATACTTGGCATTGCTTCCACCAGCACAGGGAGGGAGCAGGTTACCATGCAGAAACTCTACGAATCGCTGGGAAGAAATTACAATGTTCAGCCGATCAATTTAGACCAGCCCATCGACAAATCGGTCAATTCAGTGCTGGTGCTGGCGCCAAGGGCGCCATTTACCGATAAGCAGTTGTATACTATCGATCAATATATTATGAACGGCGGGAAGGTCGGAATGTTCATGAACTCCTACATGGCGAACCTGAACGGCAGCAACGGTCAGCAGCCCATGGGAGTACCGTTTAATCTCAATATCAACAAACTCCTGAACAACTATGGTATAGGGCTTGAGGAAGATATGGTGATCGATGTGAAGTGCAATTCGATATCCTCACCGGCGCAGCAGGGATTTATAAAATTCATGCAGACATTCCAGATACCCTTCATGCCGATCATACAGGGATTCAACAAAGCCAATATCATTACCCGCGACCTTCAGCAGGTGCCGACATTTTTCCCTTCCTCGGTAGACACGACACTTGCAAAGGGCAGGGGGTATAAGGTGGAAGGGCTTCTTTACTCGTCGGATTTCTCGGGCCGTAAAACCGGGCCGGTTGTGTATATAACACCGCTCAATTACATGAAGAAAACCGACTTCATATCCAAGGGCATTCCTGTTGCAGCGATTGTAAGCGGCAAGTTCACTTCCCTCTTTGCACAGACAGGAGCGCCCAGAGACAGCACAGGCGGCCCCATAGAACCGCTCGTAACGGCCTGCGCAGAAGAAAACAGACTGCTTTTATGCGGTGATGGGAATATGGCGCTCGATTCGTATGTGCAGGATCCGCGTCAGACACTTTTCATCCAGAATGCCGCAGACTGGCT
>JBAYHX010000093.1:0-9569 GCA_041665965.1 Candidatus Latescibacterota bacterium | reverse complement strand
GGTTTTTAATTCTTTGTCGCTGTTGTTTGGAACACCGTCATGGTCATCATCGAGAGCAACGCCGAATTTGTCGACCGGAGAACCATGAGGAGTCTGGTATTCCCTGTCCAGGCCATCATATACACCGTCATCATCGGAATCGATGCCGACACCATCTGCATCTGTCAGCGCTCCCCGGGGAGTGTCCGGCTGAATATCCCTGCCGTCCGGAACGCCGTCACCATCACTATCCAATGCTACCCCGCGCTTATCCACTTTGAAACCTTTCGGAGTTTTCGGCTCGGCATCCAGGTAGTTTAAAACACCATCTCTATCGGTATCTATCATGGACGTAATATCGGTATTCACCGTAATCCCTGCGGTGATCTGATAAAATTCCTTCGGTTTAGCCTGGTCGGCGATATTGAAATTTGCTCCAAGATTAACTGTAACCGAGCGATTGATTCTCAACGACATTGAGGGCGATACTACAAAATAATCCTCTGTAAAATCCGCCGAACGATCTCTATACAACGGCATACCGGCAGCGCCGGTAAAAAAACCCTTATTCAGCCCGGTTTGCGGGCCGGCGCCAAGAAAAGTGCGGTTATTTATTTCAAGATTCAAAACAAGCTTTTTTTTCATAGTGATCTGAATACCCGCAGCCCCGACTACCTGGTCATCGTACATCTTGGAAGCTGATTTTACATATCCCTGTTCAAAATTCAAGCTTAAAAAACGCCAGAGATCGAATGTTTCATAAATGGAGCTTTCTATTGTGGTGCCCTTACGGGTCCAGCGAAAATTCATGCCGTCAAGTTCCTCCTGGGAAGTATCCAGGAATGCACCGAATTTTCCAGCAATCTGCACAGGGTAACTATTCGATAGTGGGAGCCGTATTTTTACCCCGAAATAGGTTGCGCCGATCCCTTGTTGCGGAGAACCATACCCCTTGGAGATATCCCCGATGTCCTCTAATGACCGGGCGTCACGAAAAAGGAAAAGGGCGCTGTTTATGTCGATTTCATCGGTCAACCCAAATGAAAGGGGTAGAGCTAAAATTAAAGGATGGTCGTTTTTTTTAAGATACACGCCGGGAGAAGAGTATACCCACGATTCCTTGTCCATGATTATACCTCTGATTCCCCAAAGGACAGTCCCCTTCCCGTACGTCCTCGCCGATTGCATAAGCTGTAATCCCCTGCCTCCTTCGAAAGTTGAAGATAACGCTGTTTGCCGGGTATCTTCTGCAAAAGCCGATAAACAGGCGCATAAATCGATAAGAGCGATAAAGAGAATTGTCGGTAAAAGGCGCATAAACACTTTTCCTGTTTATCATAGAGAGAGTGACAGCAACGAGATAATATGATAACTTCCGATGCAGTGCGGTAGTTTTTTTTCACAGCCGCCGAGAAGTGGAAATCGCTATTCCAAAAAGAATGACAACGAGGCCGACGATATGGGCAATACCAATTGATTCATCGCGGATAAGGGCGGCAAGCAAAAGGGTAAAAACCGGCGTAAGGTTTGTGTATACACCCACCCGTGAAGGACCGATTTTATTGACAGAATAATAGTACAGGCTGTTGGCGAGGAAGAGAGAGCCTATACACGAGATGGTGATGTTCGCCCAATTCGCCGTCGAAATCTCTGCCCAGTATTGCGTGGGAAGCTGCATGATGAAAAAAGGCAGTTGAAAGAGAGAAGTCACAAAATATATCCATGCGGTCGCGACAAGAGGATTGTAATTTTTGGTTATTTTTTTCCCATAGACCGTATAGACAGCCCAAAACAGACAGGAGAGCAGGATGAATATATCGCCGGGATTGAAAACGATCTCCCCTCCTTTCCATGAAAGGGCAAGCATCCCGCAGAATCCGATAATGATGCCCAGGATGACCCTTTTTGTCGGATGCTCGATCCCGGTAACAAAGGAGATAAGGATAATGAAAAGAGGCGTTGACGCGTTGATGACTCCCAAATTCGACGCCGAAGTCAGAGATATCCCCAGAATGAACGTCACCATGAAAAAAAACATCCCGAAAAATGACACGCCGACGATGAGAGGAATATGCCGGCGTTTGATTCCAAGGGGATAACCGGCCAGACCGGCCGCCATGAACAGGAGAAGGGAAGCAGCGGAAATTCTGATTTCGTTGAAAATAAAAGCACGGAAAGTATCAGGTGTATCGCCCAGCGCATTTTTAGTGACAACGGCATTCAGTCCCCAGAGAAAGCAGGTAAGGACTACCGCGGCATCGGGAAGGTATGAACCTGACTTATTGATAGTGTTTCTTGATAACATAGGGGAATATCCCGAGTTGTTCAATTTCCGGAAACTGAAAATCAATGAAACCGGGTAAAGTTTATTAATATACTTCCAGTATCAGTAATTCGCAAGACAGCGATTTTGGCTTGCACCTTGGATTTTTTAGCAGTAAATATAGAGTTTAAAAAATCACATCCTCCGCCCCCCTCTCTATCCTGTAGAGGGAGAAAGAGAAGACTCAATATTTTTTTAGTTATCCGAGAGATAAAATCAGGGGACGAGTTTGGAAGAATGAATAATTCCGTTCAATAAAATTTTTTCACAAGACTTTTATACAGAGCGAGGTGTCTATGATTTTGAAACAAATTCCGGCAGGCGGCGACCGAAATTTTGCGTACCTCATTGCTGATGAGTCAACCCGTGAGGCGGCGATTATCGATCCCGGTTCAGAACCATGCGAACAGTTGAAAATAATCGAGAGTCGGGAACTGAAACTCCTCACTATCATCAATACCCATGACCATTTCGATCATACCGAAGGAAATGCGTTTCTGGCGAACAAAACCGGTGCAAAGATTGCAATGCACGAATCCGCCGAGTCTCACCACAGCATTTCCCTGAAAGACAGCGATGTCCTGAACGTCGGTTCCGTGGAACTTCGTATCATCCATACGCCGGGCCACACACCGGATTCCATCTGCATCCTTGCCGCCGGGAAAGATATTATGACCGGTGATACTTTGTTTGTGGGAAAAGTCGGGGGAACGGGATTCGGACAGGACGCGCGTGACGAGTATGACAGCCTGCATCGGAAGCTTATGAATCTCCCGCCGGATACCCGTATCTGGCCGGGGCATGATTACGGGGTCAGGCCTTCTTCCACCATTGGTGAAGAGCTCGCGCAGAATCCGTTCATCCTCAGGGATTCTTTCGATGCATTCTTGGAACTGAAAAAGAACTGGGCGGAATACAAGCGGATTCATGGGATAAAGTAAAGGAGAAATTGTCTGAACCGGTGATTCGAATGATTGAAATGATAAAAGATGATAAAAAGAGAATCTTTTTATCAGTAGCTATCCGTCCTTTATCATACAAATCAGTGGTTCAGACAGTATTTAAATCCCTATTTCTTCAAAGTCCTTTTTCCATAAATCTTACCGCGATCCCCGCCATAACCCGTATCCCGCAAGGTATGGCTTCATCATTGAAATCGAAGGATGCATTATGGAGGGGCGGTCTGTCCCCCAACCCAATACGGAGAAAAGCGCCGGGGATTTTTTCAAGGTAGTAGGCGAAATCCTCCCCGCCCATGACAGGGTCATTGATTTCAACCACATTGCCTGCGCCAAGAATGTCATAAAGCGCATCACGGGCGAAAGCTGTTGCCATTTCTTCGTTGATAACCGGGGGATACCCCGCAGTCATAGCAAACTCGGCTTCAGCCCCGGAAGCCCGGGCGGTCTCCACAATCATACGCTCCATAAGAGGGGGAATCTGACTGCGGGTTTCCGGATCGAGTGTACGGATCGTTCCGGAAAGCGTTACTTCATCCGGAATAACATTCACCGCGCTCCCGCCGTGGATGGTACCGATCGTGATAACGAGGGGAGCGAGTGGATTGATCATCCTTGACCTGATAAGCTGGATACCTTCGACAATTCGTGCGGCTGCAACAATGGGATCGACCCCGGCATGAGGCATTGCGCCATGCGTCCCTTTCCCTTTCACCGTGATAATAAAATCATCGGTCGAAGCCATTGCCGGACCGAAACGGAATCCGGCTTTTCCGACACCGATAGACGGCCATCCATGAAGGGCAAAAATCGCCTCCGGCGAGGGATTTTCAAGGGCGCCGTCTTTTATCATTTTGTCCGCTCCTGCGCCTCCTTCTTCCGCCGGCTGCCATAATAATGAAACTTTGCCCGGAAGGTCAGCTTCCAACTGTTTCAGCACCCATGCCGCACCAAGAAGAATGGCTGTGTGTCCGTCATGACCACACGAATGCGCTATATTCGGTTTGATAGAGGAATAGGGAAGATTGGTATTTTCCTGTATGGGCAATGCATCGATATCTGCCCGCAGAGCCACTGTATGCCCCTTACCACTGCCGATGACTCCGATTACTCCGGTTCCGGCGCAGCGACGGTGTTTGATGCCCGCCTGGTCGAGAAATGATTCTATTCTCGCGGCGGTTCCTGACTCCTGAAGCCGTATTTCCGGATTTCTATGAATATCATGCCGAATAGAGATTATATTTTCCAGAATTGAATCCGCAAGTTGTGAAATTCGATCATTCATTTTATGCTCCATCTTGAATCATGAAAAAACATTTACATTGAAACCTTTCAAATACCGTTGCTCACAAAGAAAAAAAAGAAATATTTAGACAGGATTAACATGATTAACAGGATAGAATTTTAAAAGAAAATATATGATCTTGTAAATCTTGTAAATCATGAGCCTTTTGCAAAAGTCCATATTTTTAGAAGCAGCCCCCTTCCTGTCCTGCGGACATCCTTCCCCCGAAGGGGGCAGGACACATCTTTATCGTGCCTGCGAAGCAGCTAATACTGTGAAGCATCGACTTCCCTTGCCCCCGGAACGGGGGTAAACGGTTTCATCGTTCCCGCGAAGCGGAAAGGGATAGAGGGTTAGGGGGCTTAAGCAAAAATATTTCCCATTTTTCAATAGTAAAACGACTTATGCAATTAGCTCTCATGTCTGATAGTATTTTCTTACTTTATTTCTCAACGGACTTTGCGAGAAATATTTATATAACATTACTTTTTTATACTTCAGCTTTCAGAAGGAATCGATTCGTTCATGCTGCCCATTCGATATCCCTGAAGATCAAGGGTAATATAGGTATAACCCAGGTCTTTCAGACGGTCGATCAGCTTTTTACGGTTGTCTTCACTGGAAAGGAGAATCTTCATATCTCCCGAATCGATCTCGATCCGGGCAATATCGCCATGGTCACGGACCCTGAACCTCAAAAATCCCATCTCTGCCAGTACAGATTCCGCTTTCCATATTTTTTCAAGAAGTTCAGGGGTAATTCGCACCCCATAGGGAAACCGGGAGGCAAGACATGCTGAGGACTGCATGTTCCAGGTTGGGAGGCATAACATTCTACTGATGTTTCGTATATCGCTTTTGGCAAAACCGCATTCAAGGAGAGGGCTGTGCACCTCTAGTTCCGATAATGCACGCATTCCCGGCCGATAATCACCCAGATCGTCGATATTTGATCCATCTATGAGCACATGAATCTCTTCTGCATCCAATCTCGCTTTCATCAGCGAGAAAAGCATTTTCTTACAGTGATAACATCGATCAGGTTCATTTGCGCTGAATTCATCGATATCACAAACTTTAACCGGCATCACGATCAAACGGATGCCGATTCCGACTGCCAGCCTGCGTGTTTTATCAATATTATCAGGAGGATATGCTTCAGAGTCTACGGTAATTGCAACAGATTTTTCACTAAGGACATCATGTGCGATTTTAGCGAGAAACGTGCTGTCAACCCCTCCGGAAAAAGCTATGCCCACTTTTCCGTACGATTTTATAAGCGCGAGGAGACTATGGATTTTTCCTAAAAGAGAAGAATCCATTCCCGACAGCAGTTGACCATTATAGATACTATTTAAACTATTGTTCATATCTGAAAATCTACTTGACAAAATATTAAAACACAAATATATTTAGAATACTAAAAAACATGCAGCAAAAGAAGTTACTAACATCAATATGCTCGCCACGGATACATTTTTAATAATATCATATAAAAAAACTTTTAAAGCAATACCTAAACTTATCTACAGGAGAGGTGATAAAATGAAAAAAATCCTGACAAAGCGCCAGCAAGATATTCTGGATTTTATTGAAAGCTTTTTACAGAAGCGTGGTTATCCGCCAACTCTGAGAGAAATCGGAAATGAATTCGGCATAAGTTCTACAAACGGTGTGCGGGTAAATCTCGCCGCTCTTGAAAAGAAAAAGTACATCATCCGTCGCCCCTGGCTCTCCCGCGGAATTGAATTAATATACGCTCCGAAGACACAACAGACGGAAGGTGAAGTCGGATATGTTCCCATCATCGGCAAGGTTGCTGCCGGAGAACCGATTTTTGCGGCTGAGAACATAGAGGGTATGCTTGCAATCGATGATAATTTCCTGCCGACCAAAAAAGTATTTGCACTCAAAGTCAAAGGCGACAGCATGATTGGGGCAGGTATCCTGGATGGCGACTATATCCTTTCCAGACGTCAGCATAACGCCGAATCGGGTGATATTGCCGTTTTCATCGTTGGAGATGAAATAACAGTCAAGAAGTATGATACAAAGGGAGACAAAGTACTTCTGATACCGGAAAATGATGCCTACGAAACCAGAGTCATCAAGAAAAATTCCTCTGATTTACAAATAGCCGGAAAAGTGATCGGCCTCATCCGTAAATATTGATACCGGAAACGACATACTAAAAATAAAAAACCCCTGATGCCAATGTTCAGGGGTTTTTGTTTTGAAAATGTATAGTTTACTCGTCAGGGACGCAAACCACGCACCTGGGCGCACTCTGCAACTCTTCCTATACCCAGCATAAGAGCAGCCTGACGGTTTGTTACTTTTTTATCGAGCGCAATCCGTCGCACAGAATTATATGCATTCTGCATAATGATCTTGAGTTTGTCGTTAATTTCTTTCTCATGCCAGAAAAAAGCCTGTATGTTCTGTACCCATTCAAAATAGGAAACAACTACGCCTCCGGCATTGGCGAGAATATCGGGAATGATAAACACACCTTTATCGCTAAGGATTTTATCGGCTTCATTTGTCATGGGCCCGTTGGCGCCTTCCACAATCATGGAAGCCTTGATCTTCGGGGCATTTTCACGGGTTATCTGACCACCCAGTGCGGCAGGAATGAGAATATTACAATTTATCGTCAGTAATTCATCATTGGTAATCGCGTCGGCATCAGGATACCCATCGAGGAAACCATTATTACGGGTATACGCCAGTACTTTTTCAATATCGAGACCTTCCTTGCGATAGATACCGCTCTTAACGTCAGAAACCGCGACAATCTTGCAGCCGGTCCGGGCGAGAAGTTTCGCGGCGACTGAACCCACATTACCGAATCCCTGAACCGCTGCGGTTTTTTCGGCAAGATTGATTTTCAATTCATTTGCTGCTTCAAGGGTGCAGTACACAACTCCACGGCCGGTAGCTTCCGGACGACCTTCCGAACCTCCTATACAGAGCGGTTTTCCAGTCACTACCCCGGGAACAGAATACCCTTTGATAATACTGTACGTATCCATAATCCAGGCCATATGCTGGGGCCCTGTATTCATATCCGGCGCAGGTATATCTTTCTCAGGGCCGATCATCGATGATATCTCCCAGGTATACCTTCTGGTAAGATTTTCCACCTCGGTCATCGAAAGACAGGAAGGGTCAACCCTCACGCCTCCCTTTGCTCCGCCATAGGGGATGTTTGCAACTGCACATTTCCATGTCATAAGCGCGGCAAGACCGATCGTTTCATTCAGATCAACTTCCGGATGAAACCGGATGCCGCCTTTTGCCGGTCCCCGTGAAATATTATATTGAACCCGGTAACCTTCAAACGATTTAACCGTACCGTCATCCATGTTGATCGGACAGGAAACGATCAATATGCGTCTTGGTTTCGAAAGTCTTTCACGGATATTACTATCCAGTTTCAGAAGATCAGCGACTTCGTCAAATTTTGTCATTACTTCTTTTAAAAGGTCACCATGATTTTTCTTTTCCGCCATTATTCCCTCACTTGTATTGAGTTAGCAGTGATGTTATCAGCTTTGATTGAATATCACGTAAAACCGTTAACTAAAAGGGATAAAAAACTCTCCCTAAAACATTCATATTCTGTTATTATACCCTATGTAAAATAGCAATTAACAATACAAGATGCAAGGAATACTGAACCACTTGCGGCATTAGTTGTATCTCGAAATCAGCAAAAAAACGTTTGTTCATTCTCAAAAATTGGAGTTTATTGCATGATTATCGATCTTTCACACCCCTTCTATTCCGGCATGCCAGTCTACCCTGGCGACTCCGAAACTATAATAACTCAGCATAATACATTTGACAGAGAAGGTTTCAGCGTTCACACTCTTTTCATCTGTAGCCATGCCGGAACCCATATCGACGCTCCTTTCCATTTCTTTCCTCATGGGAAAACTGTCGATACACAATCTGTTCTCGATGCCTGCATCGGTTCCGCACGCGTTCTGGACGCAACAAGCGTTTCTTCGGGGGCTGAAATATTCCCCGGAGATATCGGAATTTCTCCGGAGAGTATCACCCCGGGAGAAAGGATCCTTATTGCCACGGGGTGGAGCGAGCGCTTTGAAGAATCAGATTATTTTGAAGGCTATCCTTCTATTTCTATGGAACTTGTTACCCTTTTCATCGAAAGGGGAATTACCCTGCTCGGCGTAGAAACCCCTTCTCTTCATCTCTCTCGGAGTGACGAAATACACAAGAAGCTCCTCGATGCAGGGATCGTCATTGTCGAAAACCTGGTTAATCTGAGTCAGCTTGCCGGGAAATCGATATTTTTTTCAGCCGCGCCGCTGAAATTACTTGGCCTTGACGGTTCCCCTGTGAGAGCATATGCGATCATATAACAAAGGTAATAAATGAATCTTCCCTTCGGGACTTTTCAATTTATTTATCAATACCCACGTTTTTCGTAGTATGGCTTTACCATCGAGTTGTAGTCGGTTCCGCCGTTTTCGTGCAATCCCTGCCCGAAATAGGGCATCTCGCCCCGGCGGGCCATATGGTCTGTCCACTGCGCCATGAGCATCCAGTGTATGAGAAGACCGCTCAAGCCTGAGATTGGGCTTACCTTTTCCTTGAAACCGGGGACGGTAATCACTCCCGCGCTTTCGTCGCAGTAATTATTGAGTGCATCGTCAACTTCCTTGAAAAGACGGACACCGGAAGCATCTCCTTCTGTTGAGTAAGGGCAGAAAGCTGCCGTATAGGCTTTTTTCGCACGGGCGGTGCGGGCTGCTTCGATTTCCATCGGATCGTTCGAGGTAAGCGCGCCGATAAGGACAATATCATTCTCGCGGACACTCTTTTCATCGAAGCCGCGGGCTATTCTTGTACCGGAAGCAGCACCCCATGCGTCGGTTACGAACATATTCATGGAAGAATAATCATCAACATGCTGCGGCCTTCCGAACACCATAAACCGTGCATGATTTTCAAGCACAAGGTCCGCCCAGGTGCGGGTGATTCGTTCCATTTT
>JBAYHX010000092.1:0-9606 GCA_041665965.1 Candidatus Latescibacterota bacterium | reverse complement strand
GCATCTCTCGAAATAATGCTCCAGTTTTCTCGGACGGTAGCCGATCGACGGATCCAGATAAAACTTATATATCTGATCTGTTCCCAGATGGGGATACTGGATAACTATGCATTCATGACCATCCACCATCTCTTTTTTCGGGAGAACTTCTCCGCCCAGTATCCGAAGATATCCGAAATAAAAGGTACCTCCCGGCCCGATTGCGCCGTTCAGGTACTGGTCGTAATCCATGTAAAGGCCGCCGATGTTTTCACGGGTGGGGCGTTCGCCTACCTGATGAATGTCGCCAATATCCCTGGAATCGGTTTTAAACCTTCCCCCCGAAACACGCACCCGTTCGCCGTCGAACACAACAACGCCTGAATCCGGAGCAGTTTTCCCATCATTGAAAAGCTCGCTCGCGTATTTTTTGTACCGCATCCCGCGGCTCATAACCATCCGCGCCTGGCAGGTGGTTCCGCTTACCGGTTCCGGATCGATCTTCACTGAAATCTGGTTCCCCGAACTGTCGTATTTTACATTCATGAAACTTCGGTATTCGATCAGGTAAGAGAGATCGAGAATCTTTATCAACCCGTTCTGGCGTTCGATCTCGGAAATGATTTTCTCCGTGGTATCGTTTCGGTGAAGAAATTCTTCCGCCCAGGATTTCTCACAGGGCAGAGAAGGCGGAAGCTGGATGCCATATCCTTTCAGGAGACCATAGCCGGTTCGGGAATTTGCCTTATGTTTGAAAGGCGATGATTGTGATATCCGAAAGTTCCCGGCATCGGGTTTGGCCAGAACAGGATTTTTTTCAAGTTCACCGTGCCCCGGGAAAGGCTTGTACGGAACAGGACGGCCATCCTCGGCGAATTCCTTGTACCAGGGCGATTCCCAGGTGATGTTGTCATGAATGAAAGGGTATGACCCCTCTATTACCCGCTGGCCCCAGTAGTTTTTCAGCATAATATTATTTGAAACGATCGGCATGGAGCGGTTGATATTCAGGGATACATTATTACGGTAGAAAACGTTGTGATGGATGAAAGGCTTTGAAAGCTGGGTCATTCCCACCGTTTTCACATTCCCCATAAAGATGTTGTTCGCGATCTCGGGAGAGGAATGAATGCAGTAAATAGCCCGCTCACCAATCATGTAAAATGTGTTTCCGATAATCCGTGGATTCGAATACCCTTTGAAACTGAGCAGTTTCATCGAATTCTCGGGTTTGATGTATCGTGCGGCAGGATTTTTTGGGGTTCCCCCCGTTCGTGAGCTTTCCGTCAAAATTCCGAAAACAGCGTTGCTGTAAAATATGTTTCCCCTGATTACAAGAGTGGAATCGCAGTCAACCGCATGGACGCCGGCGGTGAAAATCAGTTTGTCATAATCCATGCCGGTTCCGGTAATGGTGAAACCCGAAATATCGCATCCGTTCGCTGCGATGATCCCGGAAGATTTTGTCCCGCTGTCGATGATCGTGGTTTTCACCTTTGCTCCCCAGAGACGGATTCCGGGTTTCAACCGTATGCTTTCCTTGTAAACTCCGGGCCGGACAAAAATAGTCGTTCCCTTGTCGGCGCGGTTCACCGCATCCTGGATTGTGGCGGTATTCCCACTCCCGGACTGGTCAACGATAATAACTTTTCCGGTAAAATCCTCCGGTTTGCTGACACCGTCATTGATCGGCCCGTAACCATCGAAGTGCATTTCCGGAACGACGCTGCGGTGTTCGTCAAGCCAGGGTCCTTTCCACCAGTCGGTATAATAGTATTCATGGAAAGTGTTTATCGGGATTCCAGGGCCGTAAGGATCCTTGTACCCAAAGGGTGAGTGTTTGGAATAGTCGCTGATGAAACCGTGACGGTCCCAGCCGCGGTAGTATCCGTACTCCCAGCTCCATGCCATATGGCACTTCGTGCAGCGGTCGGCTTTCTCCCATGCTTTCTCAAGGGATTCATCAGATACCGCAGTTTCTTTTTCACTGACAGGGGGTTTCCCCTGTTTTATCCCGGCGCCTATACAGCCGGATATAATCACGATAAGGAGAATCGGAATAATACTTTTTTTCGGCATTTTTAACCTTTTCGGTGATCCTGATGGTATCAATACAGTAATCTCAACCCACATACTATTTTTTAAGATAACACGATGAACGAGCAGAAAGCATAGAAAAATCACCGGCAAAATGGTTACCGTACAGGTGCAAATTCTCTATGATTTTTCTGCCGTCTGGAATCATCCGATGCCGCAACTGTCGATTAGAGAAGTATGGTCAACTCTTACATGGAGATAAGAGAATAGAACAAACACCGGCTGGCAGAAATGCGCCTCTTTCTTTTTTACGCCCTTCCATTGACATAACCAACGGCAGGTGGTATATTTACATTTATAAATTATATGAACTTTCACACTTCATGAAGTACGGGAGATAGAGTGGGAACGGTCGAAATCGAAAAAATATACAATTCTAAAGCCATTGAAGAAAAATGGCTGAAATTCTGGGAAGAAAACGGATTCGGTCATGCTGTGGCGGGAACAGGCAAAAACCCCTATTCCATTGTTATTCCACCTCCAAATATTACTGCGGTGCTTCATCTTGGGCATGCGTTGAACAATACCATTCAGGATATTCTCATCCGTTTTAAAAGAATGCAGGGATATGAGAGCGAATGGATGCCCGGAACCGATCATGCGGGAATCGCCACCCAGAATGTGGTGGAGAGGAAAATCTCCCGCGAGACAGGGAAAACCCGTCAGGATGTAGGGCGCGAGGATTTCATCCGTGAAGTATGGAAATTCAGGGAGGAGACCGGAGGCACGATCATCGAACAGCTGAAACGCATGGGCTGCTCCTGCGACTGGAAGCGTGAGCGTTTCACCATGGATGAGGGTCTCTCACGTGCTGTGACAGAGGTGTTTGTCCGTCTCTATGAAAAAGGACTTATTTACCGTGGCAAATATATTATAAACTGGTGCCCGAGATGCCAGACCGCGCTTTCGGACGAAGAGGCCGAACATGAGGAGCAGTCCGGTCATCTCTGGTATCTCCGCTATCCGGCCGCTGATGGCTCCGAGGGAGTGGTTGTCGCCACTACCCGTCCTGAAACCATGCTCGGCGATGTGGCGGTGGCGGTAAATCCTGCCGACCAGCGCTATAAGGGTCTGGTTGGGAAAAAGCTGATTCTTCCCCTTGTCGGGAAGGAGATTCCGGTCATAGCGGACGATTTCGTGGATCCTGCTTTCGGAACCGGCGCGGTTAAAGTCACCCCGGCTCATGATCCGAATGATTTCGAAATTGGGCTGCGCCATCATCTGGAGCCGGTGATTGTGATGAATGGCGACGGCACCATGAGCGCCCACGCGGGGGCTGAATTCGAAGGCCTCACCCGTGAGGCAGCCCGGAAAAAAGTAGTGGAGAAGCTCACCGGTCTCGGCAACCTGGTTAAGATAGAAGATCACCTTCATGCGGTCGGGCACTGCTATCGCTGTCATACCATAACCGAACCGTATCTTTCCAGCCAGTGGTTTGTCAGGATGAAAACTCTTGCCGAACCGGCGATAGATGCAGTCAAAGACGGCCGTATCACATTCTATCCTGAACGCTGGACGAAGGTTTACCTCGGCTGGATGGAAAACATCCGTGACTGGTGCATATCCCGTCAGCTCTGGTGGGGTCATCGCATCCCCGTGTACTACTGTAATGTGTGCGGCGAGGTCATGGTTTCCCGGACTCCGGTAACCGAGTGCACGAAATGCGGGAGCGCCGATATCGTTCAGGACCCGGATGTTCTCGACACCTGGTTCAGCTCCTGGCTGTGGCCGTTCTCAACCTTTGGCTGGCCGGATACTACACCTGAACTGCGCACGTTCTATCCCACCAGCACCCTTTCGACAGCTCCCGAGATAATTTTCTTCTGGGTGGCACGAATGATCATGGCCGGAATCGAATTCATGGGGGATATTCCTTTTTCCAAAGTATACCTCCACGGCACTGTCCGGGATGAACAGGGACGGAAGATGTCCAAATCGCTCGGGAACGGAGTCGATCCCCTTGAGGTCATCGAAACTCATGGAGCGGACGCCCTTCGTTTCAGCATGATAATAATTACCGCGCAGGGACAGGATGTGTTCATTTCCTATGCGGGAAAGAACGGGAAAAAACAGGAGCATAACACCTTCGATACAGGCAGAAATTTTGCAAACAAGATATGGAATGCCTCCCGTCTCATCCTCACCCTGTCCGGCGGTTCGATAGGACGGGCCGATTCGGTGAAAAAGGACCTTGCCGACAGATGGATTGTGTCCCGGTTCAACCGTGAAAAATCAAGTATCACTCAGATGCTGGAAAACTTCAAGTTCAATGAAGCCGCACAAACCTTATATCATTTCATCTGGCACGACTTCTGCGACTGGTACCTGGAGATCATCAAACCCCGGATCGCCCGCGGCGGCGATGAAAAAACGTTCGTACTGAGGAATGCTGCGGAGATTCTTGCGGGAAGCATGCAGCTTCTCCATCCGATCATGCCGTTCGTGACCGAGGAAATCTGGCAGCTTCTCAACGAGCATTTGGGAGAAAAACAGTCGGCGAGCATCATGATATCGAAATGGCCGGAAGCGGATACCGGCCTTATCGATCCCGAGATCGAGCGTGAGATGGAGATGGTGCAGTCTCTTATAACAACCATCCGCACCATCCGTAACGAAATGAATGTCCCGCTGGGAGAAAAGGCCGATGTGATGGTGGCTCCGGCGGACGAGGATGCAAGGAGGGTGCTCGATGCGAATAGTTCCTACATCATGGATCTGGCCTCGGTGAAACATCTCGCTTTTACCGAACAGTCGAAACGCCCGCCGAAATCCGCCGCGGGAATCAGCGATAAGAACGAGGTATTCGTTCTCCTTGAAGGGCTGGTAGATTTCGACCGTGAACGGGTTCGTCTTTCAAAGGAGATCGAGAGGCGCGGAAAATTCATCGCCTCGATCGAGAACAAGCTTTCCAACGAAAATTTTCTTTCGAAAGCCCCCGTGGAAATTATCGAGCAGGAACGCCGCAAGGCGAACGATACAAGGGAAGAAATGAAAAAATTGATTGCGAATCTTGAATCTCTTGGAGAATGAGCTTTGGAAATCTGGCTGATGCTCCTCTTTCTTGCAGGTATCGTTTCCATGGATACCACCAGCGGACCACAGGCATTGATATCGGAACCGCTGGTATCATGTTCTCTGGTGGGAATGCTTCTCGGCATGCCGGGCGAGGGCCTTCTGATGGGGCTTCTGTTCCAGATGCTGTGGTTCGATTATATGCCTCTCGGGGCAGTGCGTCTCACCGATAACAATATGGCGTCGTTCATATCGACCGCTTCGCTCCTTATGGCGGCGAAAATGTACGGTTTCGAAGATTCGATTCTCAGAGCCGCAATTCTGCCCTCGATGATATTCGGGATAGGAGTCGGATTGTCCGGACTTTATCTGAACGATTTCATCCGAAAAAGGAATGGCAGACGGAGCGAGGAAATTATTGCAAGTGTCGAACAGGGCAGCCTGCCCGCCATTATGGTAAAACACTGGGCAGGGATCGGATCGTCTTTTCTGAAAGGCGTGCTGATGGCTCTGGTGTTTGTGCCGGTTGGAGCGTATATCTGCGGGCTGGTAAGGTTTTTCCCATACAAAACGATTAGCGCTCTTGGGATTGGATCCTACCTTATCTGGGGAACCGTTATTGCTTCAGCTCTCCATTTTTACTGGCAGTACAGCAGGAAAAAATATTTCATTATCGGTTCAATGGGTGGAATTATATGGCTTTTCTTTTCAGTGAAATAAAAAGTATCGGTTTCCCGGCGTTCCTGAAAGTATATCTGAGAAGCTTTTTTGCGCAGGGTTCTTTTTCCGGGAAATACCGTCAGAATCTCGGATTTGCCTATTGCATCGAACCGGCGGGCAACCGTATATGGGAAGAAGCGGAACAGAAGAAGAATTTTTATCTCCGGCACCTTGAATATTTCAATGCCAACCCATTCATGTTTCCTTTGGTGCTCGGAGCTGTGATAAAGATGGAGGAACGTTTCCGTGATGACGATGGTATAAGGGAAGAGGACATTCGGCGTTTCAAGCTTGCAGTCGGGCAGGCAACCGGGTCGGTGGGGGACAGATATTTCTGGAGAGCATTGCGGCCATTTGCTATTGTATTGGGATTACTTTCAGCGTATTTTTGGGGATTATGGGGAGTTACGGTTTTTCTGGCGGTTTTTAATATTCCCATTATGTATTTGAAATGGCGCTGGCTTTTGACAGGATATAGGCTCGGCCCCAGGGTTGTGATAGAGATAAAGAATAAGGGGCTTGAGTCGACGGTATCGATAATGGAGGCGCTCGGAAGTATTGTCCTTCCTTTTCTGACCTTGATCTTTCTGGCTCATCCTCCGTACCGGCTTAGCTGGGTATCTGCGGGGGTATGCCTGCTGTTTCTTTTTAGTGTTTTCTTGTTCCATAAGAGACAACCGCCTTCCAGGGTATTAGTGGCATCGGCAGGGGTTGCTGTTGTACTGGGAATGATCGTGTTCTGATTTATTAGATAGTGAAAGCAGAGAGATGACTTTCATCAGGGGAGAAAATGGTTGTTGAAAAGGTGGTATATATTCAAAACAAGCTGGGATTGCATGCTCGGCCTGCAGCTCTCCTTGTGCAGGAGGCCACACGTTTTAAATCAAAAATAGAACTTGAAGTGGACGACACCAGGGTCAACGGAAAATCGATCATGGGAGTGATGATGCTTGCGGCAGCTCACGGCAGCAAAGTGACTATAAGCGCTGAGGGTGATGATGCTGAAGCGGCTGTCGATAAAGTAATTGCGCTCATTGACAGCAGATTTGACGAAGAATAAATCTGAATTACACAAAAGGCTGGGTCTGTTTTGGAAGAAAAGAAACCCATAGCTCATGAGTTTACCGGAATAGCAGGATCTCCCGGTATAGCCATTGGCCAGGCTTTCATCTATGACAGCGAAAATGTTTGGATCGAGGAAAAATCCATTTCGCCGGATGAGATAGAACATGAAAAACTCAGGCTTAAAGAAGCGCTCGCAAAAGTGGTCAGAGATATCAAGGAACTGCGGTACAAGCTTGAGATAAAAGTGGGCGAAGAGAATGCAAGCATTTTCAACCCGTATATCATGCTTCTGCAGGATCCACAGCTTATCGAAGAAACAAATGCGCTCATCGAAAAAAGCAAAAGCGCCGAATATGCTTTTTTCCGTACCACACAAAAGATAATTAAAGCTTATAATCGTGTGGATGACGAGTACATGCGTGAGCGGGTCGGAGATATTAACGATATTCTCCGGAGGGTTTATACCAAGCTTCTGGGAAAAGATCATTTCACACTCGCCGACGTTCAATACCCGGTGATAGTGATTGCGAAAATTTTGAATCCCTCCGATACTGCAAACATGCATTCGGGGAAAATACTGGCTTTTGTGACCGATTACGGCGGAAAAACCTCGCACGCCACCATCATTGCCCGCGCCCTTAAAATTCCCGCAGTTCTGGGGGTAAAAACAGCATCATTGAATATAAATAACGGTGAAACCGTTATCGTAGATGGAACCATAGGAAAAATATATGTTAATCCCGATCAGCGAACCATAGATTGCTACCTTGAGGAACAGAGACATCTTGAACAGGACCGCCTGGTTCTTCGGGAACTCAAGGATTTGCCCTCGGTTACCACTGACGGGAAGCATGTTGCTCTTCTGGCAAACATCGAATTTACTGAGGAATGGAATGCGGCGCTGGAGAACGGCGCCGAAGGAATCGGATTATTCCGGAGCGAATTTCACTATCTCATGCAGGATACTCTCCCTACTGAAGAGGAGATGTATTTTGCATATCGAACGGTGGCTGATAACATGGCTCCTCTTCCGGTTGTCATCCGAACGTTTGATCTCGGGGGAGACAAGATATCCTATGTTATTCAATCCGAACCGGAAGAAAACCCTTACCTCGGCTGGCGCGCCATCAGAGTGAGCCTTACGCTGAAAGATCTTTTCAAAATTCAGCTCCGGGCCATCGTACGGGCCTCTGCATCAAGGAACGTCAGTGTGATGTTTCCGATGGTTTCCAACAATGAAGAGCTGAATGAAGCGATTGCTATTGTGGAAGAAGTAAAGGAAGAAATCCGCAGGGAAGGCCTTGATTATGATCCGAATATGCCGGTGGGAGTGATGATCGAAGTTCCTGCAGCAGTCATGATTGCCGACCGTATGGCAAAAAAGTCGAAATTCTTTTCCATCGGAACGAACGATCTTATTCAGTATTCGGTAGCCGTAGACCGTGCCAACGACAAAATTTCCGCTCTGTTCGAGCCTTTCCATCCGGGAGTATTACGGCTTATCCATATGACAGTTCAGGCGGCTCATGCAAACGGCATAACTGTCTCGGTATGCGGAGAGATGAGCGGCGATCCGTCAACCGCGCTTATGCTCCTTGGTCTTGGGGTCGATGAATTGTCCATGACCCCCTCTTTCATTCCTGCAATAAAAAAGCTTGTTCGTTCGGTGAGTTTCGAGGCTGCAAAAAATATTGCCGACCGGTCTCTCGGATTCGATACCGCAGTAGAAGTAAAGGAAGCAGTTAAACGCGAGATAAGCAGGCTGAAGATATAGTGCATGTATACTTAATGAAAAAAACATGGTAAATATTATTTTACAGAAGGCAGATTAACGTCAGTATTCGAAATGAAAGGAATCACATGAAGGGGAAATTTGTTTTTACATCTGAATCAGTATCTGAAGGACATCCCGACAAAGTTAGCGACCGTATATCAGATAGCGTTCTTGATGCAGCTTTCGCACAGGATCCGATGAGCCGCGTTGCCTGCGAAACGCTCTGCACAACCGGTCTTGTCGTTATTTCCGGCGAGATAACTACGAATGCGTGCATAAATTTCGCAGATGTGGCCCGTCAGGCCTGCCGTGAGATAGGATACACGGACAACGACATCGGATTCAGCGCCGACAACTGCGGTGTCATCGTTTCGATTCACCCTCAATCCCCGGATATCTCCCAGGGAGTTACCGAGGGTCAGGGACTTTACGGTGAAATGGGCGCAGGCGACCAGGGGATGATGTTCGGATATGCCTGCAACGAAACCCCCGAACTGATGCCCATGCCTATCCAGCTGGCTCATCAGTTGGTATATAAACTCTCCAAATTAAGGAAATCCGGGGAGCTAACCTATCTGAAACCCGATGCCAAATCTCAGGTAACCATAGAATACCGTGACGGCAAGCCTTATCATGTGGACGCAGTGGTCGTATCGACTCAGCACAGCGTGGATGCATCTCTGGAAACCATCCGTAAGGATATGGTCAACTTGGTGATCCGGGAGGTGATACCTGCCCGTCTGTTGGATGACAAAACCAAGATATTTGTCAATCCCACCGGGCGTTTTGTTGTTGGAGGCCCCCATGGCGATACCGGTCTGACCGGCCGTAAAATCATTGTGGATACCTACGGCGGCATGGGTCGTCACGGCGGCGGCGCATTTTCCGGGAAAGACTGCACCAAAGTGGATCGCTCCGCTGCCTACGCCGCACGATGGGCTGCCAAAAATATTGTTGCG
>JBAYHX010000091.1:0-9606 GCA_041665965.1 Candidatus Latescibacterota bacterium | reverse complement strand
TCGGAAATTTCACAGGTAACCGGTTCCGAAGAAAGGAGGAGGAGAGAGCCGTTACGGGTAATATTCGTGGCCATTGCCGCAAAAATCGATGTATCATCCCATGTCACCGCAAGGGCGTCGGTGGTGATTCCTCCGGTTTCATAGGAGAATCCGGGTCTTGTGGTGAAAGCAAAAGTAACTCCGCCTGCTTTCCCGGTCACGAATCCGTTTCCTTTTTCGGTTGTAACATCCGGTTTTTCGCCTTTCGTGGAGGTGAGCAGATTGGCGATGACCAGGGGATTTCCTGCTGTACGGGCGCTGACTGTGAGCATTCCCTCCTTGGTCAGCGGATTCTGGCCGAGCAGCGTATACAGGTAGTGGGGCGTTTCGACCGATTTGGCTTCTATCTGTTCGGGAGCGAGGTGTTCGATGAAAAGTGTGTTTCCGCCCTTGGTGATGGTCGATTCCTTTGTTCCGGCAGCGATATCCTGAAGGCGCAGCGTTTGATACAGCAGATTGACATCCACATCACGGTCGGCGGGCTGCACGGTATCGAGCATGAGGAGCGTCCGGGGTTTAAGATAAAGAACATTCCGCTGCATAGAGTTAACTTTGCCCCAGTAGAGACGCCCGATATCGGCGGAGCTGAATGAAGCCCTGCTGCCGTCGAGAAAGTGCCCGATCGAAGCGTAATCCTCGAATCCTCCGGCAAAGTTATGCGCATCGCCGGTACGCTGGCTCTGGTGGTTCATATCGAGGAGAATGGTGGAGTGGGAGACCGGCTGTATATACCAGGGTTCATAGAGTGTAGCCCCAAGGTAAGGCTCGGTGGAGCCATGACGGCGTTCGATGAAGAGACTGCCGCGGTCGCTGAGCCAGAATGATCCCTGATCCATGAACTGATGGTTGTAGAACGGCCCCGAACGCATGACAAAAACGAAATCGTCCGGTTCCCAGCCGCTTTTGAAAACCGTTGTTCCGATATCACGGAACACCCGGACCGGATTTTCCGCGTATGGGTCTTGACGGGGGACCGTTTCGGTATCGTAGAGGGCATCCTGAAGAGTTTCACCCGATTTCATGAAATTATAGAACCAGCCGAGAAGGGGGTCCTTGTATTTTGGAAGAAGCCATGCCCAGTTGGTGAGCGGCCGCAGCTCGCCGCCGGATTTGCCATAGTAAAAAGTATACTTTTTCTTCACCATCCCCGCCCAGACGAGCTCGGTATAGGAGCCGTTGATTTTTTGGGAAAAATCGATTCCGAACACATTTTCCATTGCAGGGAGAGCTTCTGAGAGGCCGTCCATGGTAAACGCATAATATCCGTTCGGTTCACCATAGCCGCCGTCATTGCCAAAACCGTGCTGGATAAGGCTGTACTCCTTGAAAAGCGCTCCGGTGAGATAGGGTTCGACTGCTTCTTTATCACGGCTGTCGCCGAATATGGCCGCCTGGCACATGAGCGATCCGCTCGCTATGTTTGCCACCCAGTTCGATGTGTCGTTGGTTACCAGGTTATTTTCGACATATCCCCTGTGGCATCCGAGGATGATATTCTTGAAAAGTCCCTCGCGGACGATTTTTCGCTCTTCGGGAGTCATGAGACCGTAGAGACAGTCATACCCGATTGCGAATTCTGAACCTGCTTCTCCCAGCGGATAATAGATATGGCTTCCCCGTTTCGTGAACCAGGGGTGAACCCAGTAAGGGAACGCGCATATTTTTACCAGCAGGTTTTTTGCATATTCACCCGCTTCCTTTTCTCCGAAAAAAGTATACGCGAGCGTGTTGTAGTAAATCCCCTGACGCCAGACACCGATACGGTCGAACCACCCGTCGATGGTGGGCAGCCAGTCCTCTTCGGGATACTGGTCGATATCGTATACGATTTTCTCGACCGGCCAGTCGCTCCGTCTTTGTTTTGCGGTCGAACTGATGGAATTTGCCACATTTTTGAAACGATCGCTCCGGAGTTTTTCCTCTATTGCATTTTTGTTAGCGCTGTCAAACCAGAGACGGGGGTGAGTTCCGGCTGCAATTAAAGGATCGATGAACAGGGTAAACTCGGTGTCGGATACCACCTCGCCCTTGCTGAGTGCATGGAGTGCTGCAAGGTAGAGACCCGGTTTGAAATCGAGACGGGTGGGTTTTATAAACCAGAGGTCGCCGTTTCTGCCTAAAAACCCGGAATAGAGGACAGATGTACGTTCGGCGAACGGGGTGATCGTCAGTTCCACCTGATCGGCGTCCGCCGGCCATTGTCCGTTCAGCGTGAACATCTCTCCCTGACGGTAGTGTTTTTTCGGGATATACGGTTTCCATTCGGATAGTTTGTATACCTGCGGCTCGGAAAATTGGAATTGAACCGCACGCGAGCCTTTGAACGTGATATCATCGATTCCCAGGTAGATCGGCATCGCGGGATCGGCCTTTGCTATTTTGGCGACGAAGGCGAGAGCATTGACTTTCACCATCCCGCTTCCTGCAAGCGCGGGATTCTCATGGATTATATCGGAAAACGAAATAGTCGTCCATACCCAGCGGTTTGACGGCGGATTGAATATGGTAAAATCTATTTTTCCGTCTGTTCCTGCGGCGAATCGTACTTTTATGTATTCCACATTCTGATAGGTTTTCAGATAGTATCTGAATGACAGGGTGGAAGAAGAGGTAAGGTACATATCAAGGAGTTTCTGCGCTCCGACATAGTTGTCCACCTGCGTGTAAGGGGTGATTTTGTGCTCTATGGAGATATTTGGGTCTCCCGGCACCATGCTATTTACCCGGAAGTTTTCGTTATACGCTGTATCTTCCCAATGAGGATAGGCCGCCCATGCATGCAGTTCGCGGGTTTCGAAATCCTCATGATAGGTACAGGGTTCAAGAGCGGTTTTTGCCTGTAACCCGTAGGCCAGGCAAAGAAAAACCGGAATTGAAAGGATACAAAGAAACCGTTTCACAGCATATCTCCCTTCATCAGAAAATCCCCGCAGACAACCATCATTTATCTTCCGGTATGCTACAATACATTATGGAGCGAATACAGACAAGAAAAATATGATAGTATCATATTCCCGGAAGTATTGAGGAGGTAAGTTGACTGAACCTGCAGAAGCCAACAATATGATTTCTTTCCGGGGACATTGAGGGGGCAAAGAAGAGGCTATCGAATCGTTGCCAACCCGCTGAAACTTTCATTCAAAACCGGGTTCCGATTCCCATGCATATTAAAGTCTTGTGAAAAAGCTGATTTTATGACCATTCAGCCACGGAAACGAGTTCAGAGTGACCAGCATAGATCGCCTGTATCAGCAAACATCAACTTCCATTCGTTAATCAGACTTTTTCACAAGACGTATTCTCTTTACAAATTCACTTTTTTTTCGTTAAAATTTCAGACCGATATTTACCGAAAGATAGGAACTGTTATCGCCTTCTGTGGTGACGATGTTATAGAGCGGCATGGCAAAAAAGCTCATGGTTGGAGTAAACATTGCCGAAACCCCGGCGCCGATATTGAAACCAAGCTTATTCTGTGATTCGAAACCGGATAGACTGGAGCCGAAGTAGTAATATCCAACTCCAAGTTGAGCATATAGTTGTGCAATGGGTAGCGAGAATATAGAATACCTCACTGAGGGCAGGATTTCTATCATCGAAAAGGTATCCGAACCAGAACCTTTTTTATCGAAACGATTATATGCAACATGTCCGCCGACTTTTATCGGTATCATCGGCAAACCGAAAAATGCATCAGCCCCGACTCCTATTCCCGTTTCTACTGCATCACTGAATGAACCTGTTGGAATGGGCATTGCCACTCCGGCGTCAAAAGAAACACCGGGCAGTGCAAATGCAGTGCAGGAAAAAATCGCTGCAAGAAATAACGCCGAAGCCAGAACAGAGATTTTCTTCATTTCGTTTCTCCTTGGAATTGACAGTTTATGGTAAAGGTGAGATGATGTATGATGGTATAGACGGTCTCCTAATAATAATGAGATAATATTTCCCTTTCTCCCAGACAAAAGCAATAAAATTGCCTGGTTTTCGGTTATCTCCTGAACTGTTAGTTTTACAAAATATTATATAATATTTATTCTTATTTCACATCGAAAACGTTGATTATAGTTACCTATATAATATTTTGCTTTTGACAATACTATTGCTTTTTTTTAGCCCGCTGTGTATGATAAAGTTGGTAAAGGAGTAAAAGCCCCTAAATATACATACAACCTATTTTATAGCTTGATAGTATAAAAATTCCGCATCGGAGGTGTAAAATGCCCGAATTGAAACCCGGGGATAAGTCCCCTTCTTTCTCTCTTCCTGATCAAAATGGGAAAACGGTATCCATTTCTGATTTCAAAGGGAAGAAACTGATCGTTTATTTTTATCCGAAAGCAGACACTCCCGGCTGTACCCGTCAGGCCTGCAGTATCCGTGACGCCCGACCTGATCTGGCGAGCCTCGGTATAAACGCGGTCGGCATAAGTCCTGATAAACCGGATAAACAGAAAAAGTTTGACGAGAAATATGAACTGGGATTTCCGCTTCTTTCCGATCCTGATCATAGTGTATCCATCGCCTATGGTGTGTGGGGGGAAAAGATAAGGTGCGGGAAAATGTGCGAGGGTATTACCAGATCTTCCTTCCTTATCGACGAAACCGGAAAAATTATTGACGTCTGGTACAATATCAAGCCGGAAGATACTATCCCCAAAGCGCTGAAAGCTTTAGGTAAATGAATTCAATAACTATCGACAGGGTGAGGGAAGCAGTAAGGCTGCGGAAGGACGAGTGGATTGATTTTTGCCGGAGACTCATTCAAACCCCTTCTCCTACCTACGGCGAAGAGGCTGTGGCAGGCCTGATCATGCAGGAGATGAAAAAACTCCGGTATGACGATGTATGGAAAGATGGGAAAGGCAATGTAATCGGGGTGATAAACGGAACCGATACTGATGCTCCGGTGATCAATCTCAATTCTCATATGGACCAGGTTGCGCCCGGAGATGAAAAAGACTGGCCGTTCCCGCCTTTTGCGGCGCACATGGAGGGTGGCCGTATCTATGGACGGGGCGCATCCGATACCAAAGGGGCTATTGCGGTGCAGACCTATGCGCCGGGGGTGCTTCTGGACATCGGAATCCGTCCCCGTTCAACCGTAATCGCCACGTTTGTGGTGGAGGAGGAAATCTGGGGGCAGGGGACATACTATCTTCTCGAAAAGGGCGAGGTATCATTCGACCTCTCCATCCTCGGAGAGGGGACATCGAATGAAATTATGCTGGGACACCGCGGGTGCATCGGTATCTATGTAACGTTCATAGGGAAATCCGCACATGCATCCATGCCCTCGGAGGGACATAATCCGAACATCGATGCAGCACGGTTCATCCTTCGGCTCCAGGAAGTCCAGGAACATCTCGCGCCGCACCCCGATCTCGGGAGAACCACCATGACGCCGACCATATACAGCACCGGCAATATATCACGGAATGTCATCCCCGAAAAAGTTATGTTGTATGTGGACTGCCGTCAATCTCTCGAAAAACGCGCCGATCTTATCGGGATTCTTCAAGGTATTGCGGATGAACTCGGTATCCGCGCCGAAGTCTCCGTTGTGGAATACAGAAAGGATATTGAAAAGATTTCCGATGGCTTTTCAACTCCCCGTAACCATCCTTACATTCAGGAAGCGCAGAATATAGTCCAAAAGACTCTTGATAGAGAGGTTGAAATGGGGTACTGGCGGTTCTGCACCGACGGCCGTCTTCTTGCGGCGGCAGGAATCCCCACATTCGGGTTCAGCCCCTGCGAAGCCACTCTGGCGCATACGTACCAGGACAGTGTATCGATTCCCCTGATGGAGGAATCTCTTTCCTGTTATCCATTCTTCTTTCTGGAAATGCATAAAACAGTGAACATGCGGTGACAGAAAATCGAATTCCTGTAAAGGTGGTTTTGCCGTGGGGGATTTTAGTCAGTTTTAAAAAGCTTTGTGAAAAAACACACTAGTGAATGAAATCACCACTTATTTTAAACTCACCTCTTGGTCTCCTTTCCAAGCACCCCGCCTTTTGCTTTGCATAAGTCGGGGACCCCGCGAACACAAGAGGAGATAACTCATTACGAGATTTGTTGTTCCCCCTCTATAGCATAGATAGGGGGTTGGGGGGTGAGTTTCAACGGAAAAAAATACAACATGCATTTAGTCTTTTTTCACTATGCTCTTAAATCTTTACTGATAAAGGAGAGAATGCGATGCCCCGGGAAAATAATCCATCCCGCCGTGATATTCTAAAAACGAGTCTTGCCGGAGCAGCCGGTGCTGCAGCTTCCGGTATCGTGCTGCCGGGTAGAGCAGGAGCCGCGATTAAAAAGGACGGGCGTCCCATCATCCTCGCTTTCATGGGACAGCACTGCCATAATCCCATTTTCATGGAACTCAACCTTCGCGCCATGCTCGCCAAGATGAACTGGCGGATACTTTTCACACAGTACAGCGAGTTTTTTACTCCTAAAAACATCGGAATGGCCGATATAGTCATTACCCTTGCGGGTAAAAGTTCCTATTCAGGGTTTTCTGTCGGATATACTCCCGAGGGTTTGGTCGAAAACAGACCTGCTCCGGCGCCTTTTATGACAGATGAACAGGGCGATGCCATCATAGAGGGTGTCAAAAACAGAGGAATGGGATTTCTCTGCCTTCATAATACGATCTATCACCCTGCGCCGAGACTTGAAGAAATCCTCGCTTACGAAATGGCTATGCACCCTCCTATCGAGCCGGTGCTTTACAAGAATTTCAATCAGGAACATCCCATTACCAAAGGCATTGATTTCTGGGTCGAGGATGACGAGCAGTTTTTCGTCCGGCTGAAAAATCCAAAACATACGGTTCTCTTTACCAGCGAGGGCACAGTCGATCACCGTGAAACTACTGCAGGCTGGTGTTTCGAGTATGGCAAGGGAAGGATTGTTGCCATGCTTCCGGGACATACCGAGTTTGTCTGGAATCATCCGGCCTGGCAGCAGTTGATGCTGCGATCCTGCATGTGGATGCTTCGTATGCCGATCCCGGAAAACACGCTCGATCTCGTGGCTGCAAAAAGAGTGGAAGTTAAAACTGTGGGCGGTTTTAAATAATAAGATACGTTGTTAGATAGTCTTCTTCATTCTAATGATGATAGTATCGGTTATCGTGAAAGGTTCCTTATGCAAAAATCAAGGCGGAATTTTATAGAATCGCTGGCTGTTGGCGGTTTTGCCGCCGGAGCACTATCGGCCGGGTCCGCTTTTGCCAGTGTTGATGCTCCCTTTCATGCATCCCCTGTCAGTCCTGCCGGGAACCTGTACATCGATCCCCGGAAAGTTCTGTTGTATGAATGCACACGGAAAGAAATCCGAGACCGTCTGCTTGAAGGAAAACTCAAAGCCGCAATTATTCCAACCGGCTCGACCGAACAGCACAACGAACATCTGGCGATGATCATGGATACCGCCGCGTCACTTGTAGTATCACAGCAGGCAGCGCTAAAGCTCTATCCGCAGGTAATTGTGACCACTCCGGTTCCTATAGGGGTATCCCCGCACTGGATGAACCGTAAAGGAACACTGACCCTGAGAAAAGAGGTATTTCTCGAAGTGGTCTATGACATCTGCGAAAGCCTTAAGACTCATGGTATCACTACCATCCTCATTGTAAACGGGCATGGCGGGAATGCCGCTTCCCTCAAGGAGAAGGTTCCGGAATTCAAATCCAGGCTGGGGATAAATCTCGATTGGTGCTGCTACTGGGAAAGCATTCCCACTGGCAGGAATAAAGAGTTTGTGGAAACCGGAAACATACCCTCACATGCGGCGGAATATGAGACATCGATAGCCCTTGCGGCTTTCCCGGAGCGTGTGCGCTATCAGGGGGTAGATCATGACAAAGCCCCGTTGAACCTTAATGAAAATGATCGAAAATGGGACAAAAACACCTTTGAGGAATCGAGGCTTGCCACACCCGAAAAAGGAGAGCGGATTATCGGACAAGCAGTAACGTGGGTTGCCGAAAAATTAGTAAAAATGATGGGATGATAGGAGAAGGGAATCAGTAATCGGAAGTTAGAATCCGGAATGTAAGTTTCATTTTTTATAATGGAGAAAAGGTATGAAAAGATGGATTGTTGGTCTGATCGCAAGTGTAATGACAGTTGCTTTTTTTACCCAATTGCTCTGGGCTGAGCCTCCGGTAAAGAAATCTTTCGGAGGCAACAATCTGTATTCATCGGGTGTGATGGTGGGCAAAACATTCTATGTCGCCGGTTCAGGGTCGGTATTCAAGGGTGGACAGCCGAAAACATTTCCCGATCAGGCGCGGCAGTGCTGGAAGAATATCGGGGAAACCCTCAAGATGGCCGGCCTGGGTATGGAAAATGTGGTACAATGCTGGATAATGCTTGATAATCTGGATAATTATCAGGCAATGGATAATGTGTTCGGGGAATTGTTCCCGGTCAATCCTCCGGCAAGAACCACGCTCGGAATGGCCGCCATTCCCGGGGACAATCATATCGAAATCACCGTTATAGCATATTCCGACCTTTCAGAACGAAAATGCATCACAAAAAAAGAATCGGGAAACAAATTCAGCCAGGGCGTCATTGCCGGAAACACACTGTATATCTCCGGAGATGCCATGCAGATCAAAGGAAAGATGAAACCTTTCAAGGGGCAGGTCAAACAGTCTATAGATACTGTGGGAAATATTCTTAAAGAGGCAGGACTCGACTTCAGTAATGTTGTTTGGAGCAATGTATATTTGGATAATTACAGCAATCTTGGGGCATTCAACAAGATATACGGTAAATTCTTCGATAGAGGCAGTGAACCCGCCCGGGCAAATGTGTTTGTAAATAATTTTCCCGGCAACATGAATGTAAAATTTGCCTGTATCGCCACATTAGACAAAGCCGGAAGAAAAATCATCAGAGACGCCGGTATGAAATGCGGCCCCAAAGAACTCTATGATGCATCGAGTCCTGCGGTTTGGGCGGGAGATATGCTGTATATTTCAACGCAATACGGTTCCACTCCCGGAAAGAAGACGGGACTTGAGGAACAGATCGATCAGGTAATGAAAAGTCATCAGGATATCCTTGAGAAAGCCGGGCTGGAGTTCAAAGATATTGTTTCGGTAAATGTTTTCCTGCGCACCATTAACGATTATAAACCCTTGAATGCGGTTTACCCCAACTATTTTCCGGCAGGCCGTCCCGGTGTGCGCACCTGTTTCCAGCCTTTTGGAGGAAACGAACCGAATGATGTGCTTGTAAAAATGTATTTCTTTGCAGCCAAAACGAAGTCGGAATAAAAATGCAATCTTGATTTGTGGTATTAGAGAAATAACATGATTGAAAAGATGTCTGAACCATGATTTTTTGGATTAAAGGATTACCATGATTGAAAGGTTTAGGAATTGATTGATTTATAAAAGCATGAGCAAAATATAATAATGAGCTAATTGCAAAAGTCGTTTTGGAAACGAAAAAATGATAAGTTTTATTACTTCAGCCCCCTAACCCTCAATCCCTTTCCCCCAAAGGGGGCAAGGGAAGTTGTTGCTCCACAGTGTGTTCC
>JBAYHX010000090.1:0-9622 GCA_041665965.1 Candidatus Latescibacterota bacterium | reverse complement strand
GTTGATAGAAAAGACCAAGGAAGTTTTCGGCCTTCGTGATGGATATGTTTTTATCCCCAACGGGAGCGGCACAGTTGCTGTGAACATGATGATCGCAAGCCTCTGCACGCCGGAAGATGATGTGCTGATCATCAATAACGGTACTTTCGGCGCTTATGCCGAAAAGAATCTCAAGAGTCTCGGTATCGGTTTCACTCATGTCTATGCCGATTGGGGCACAATTATCGATCCTGACAAAGTGCGGGATGAGATGAAAAAGAAACGTCATCAGTTCATTTATGTTACTCATAACGAGAGTTCCGTTGCCATAGTCAACCCTCTTGCGCCTCTTGGAGAAATCGCCCGTGAATTCGATGCGCTGCTTTTGGTGGATGCCATTTCCGGAGTCGGCGGAGTAGTGATCGACATGGACGACGCCGGAGCGGATGTGGTCGCCGGCGCGAGCCAGAAATGCCTTGAACTGCCTCCAGGTCTGGCTCCGGTGGCAGTGGGGAAACGCGCTCTGGATTACATGGACCGTATGACAAACCGGCGTGTGCCTTTTGTCCTCGATTTCAAATCCTGGAAAAATGCATACATCGATCAGTATGACTGGCATCCGCAGCCGGTAACAGGCGCAACTACGATGCTTTACGCTCTTGACTGGGTGGTAGATAAGATCATTACCGAGGGACTGGTAAACCGTCAGGAAAGATTCCGCGCTGCCGGTAATCGCCTTAAAAAGGGAATGGCAGAACTCGGGTTCAAAACTGTAGCCGACCCGCGTTACGCTTCCCCGGTAGTATCTGATTTCATCATGCCGGAAGGCATTATGGCAGAAGATGTGAGAGATTACTATCTCAAGAAACACAACACCATGATCGGATTCGGAGTACGGACGAACAGCAAGGGGCAAAAAATATCCTTCCGCATCGCTCATTTCGGGCTTGCGGCCGATCATGTGCGGATAGACCATATGATAAATATCACCCGGAAATACATGGAAGAGGAAGTAAAATAGGAATTACTTCCAGAAAAACACAAGGCGTCGGAAAAATCCGGCGCCTTTCTTATTATTCTGAAAGCAGGGAATGCATATTTTCACCCGCTGTTATAGTATGAATCCAATTGCCATGAGAAGGTCGGTAACCAGCACGATGATCACATTGAGCCCCTGCACGGGAATGAGGCGTGGTGTGTCGCTGTGGTATCTGAGGGTACGGTATGCGGCAATCAGCGCAAGAGGAAAGGTGAGAAGGCCGAGATACAATCCTTTTGGGATATTTCCCGTGACAATTCCTGCAATGATAACAAAGTACACAACAAGGAGCGAAAAAGCATAGAGAACTGCTGCTCTGCGTTTTCCGAGGACGATAACAAGATGCTTTCGCCCGCCTGCAAGGTCAGCGTCGGCGTCCGGGAACTCATTCAGAAAGAGCAGGAGCGCTGTCAGTATGCCGGGGGAGATGGAAGCCCAGATGATTCCGGATGTAATCGTCCCGGTCTGAACGTAATATGCGCCTGCCGCCACCATCGAACCCAGTGTGATGCCGCTCGATAGTTCTCCGAGTGCCCACCGCGCGAGATAGTCGCTGTAAAAGACTGCTGTCAAACCTCCGAAAGCCATGAAAACAAGAATTATCCATCCTGAGTGCCAGGCGAGGCCAAGTCCGATTATAAAGGCGAAAAGGAGAGATGCCCATGCAGCGATGAGCACCTTGCGGGGTTTCAAAAGACCCTCCTGCAGAGTGCCCGAACCACCGCTGAAAGGCGTTTTAATAGTGTGTTCGTCTATTCCGGTGCGCCAGTCCGAGTATTCATTAAAAAGATTCACGCCGGTATGAGCGGCAACAACTCCAATTGCTGTAAGGATAAACAGGCTAATTGAAAAAGAGCCGTCATGCCATGCGGCGGAGCCTCCGATTGCTGTGAGAAGCACGGAAAGTATAAGGAAATTCGCACGAGTTTCTCTGAGCCAGATTTTGAGATTATGAAAAAACATCTAACTCCTCATAACATAAAGGGATGCATTCAATTATAAAAATCACTTCAATTATTACTATTATAAAAAAAGGGTGTCAACAGACACCCTTTTTTAGTATTTGCAAAAGAAATTATTTACTTGAGACCGGCTACAAATTTTGACAACCGGGATTTTTTTCTTGAGGCTGTTTCTTTTTTTATAATCCCTTTATGCGCCGTCGAATCAATCAAAGACACCGCATCTTTCAACGCCAGTTCGCCTTCTTCTTTCGACTGGGCAGCGTTGACTTTTTTTATGAAGGTGTTGAGTTTTGATTTGGCCGCGCGATTTCTCAATTGCAATTTTTCGTTAGTTATCAGTGACTTCTTAAATTGAATGTGATGGGGCAAAGGGATTCTCCTTCTATGAGAAAATTGTTTTGTTCATTTTTATGAGAAATAAATATACCAATTTACATCGACGATGTCAACGGACAAATTCGATATATGCATATGAATTCACCTATACTGTGTACAGTTGCCCGGACAGTATATCGAATGTTTATATCGCTGCAACGGATTGAAAAAAACTCTGAAACTATGACCTATACGATCTCAGCACATAGTTTCTAATCTGATCCGACCAGGGAAGGGAATCGGTCGGTTTCAACGAATCCAGTCTCACCGCCCTGCCGGTCATCCGGGAAACATTCGTCGCCACATGAACACGGTGCTGCTCGAGCATCGATTCATAAGGACGGGGCGGTATGTGATTGATATAGAATTCGTTCAATTTCAGGAACATGGGTTCGAAAATATTCGGAGCGTTGAGACCGTCCCCCATGACGAATTCCTTTGTAGCATTGTTGCAATATGCAGTCAGGTGGTAGCTTCCCGGCGCGCCGCCGATAACGTTCATGCCAACGACGGGAGGCTGTCCGTTGAACGGTTTGTATTTTACCAGGCTTACCGCTGAACCATAGGGACGTTTCGGATCTACGAATACATCCTTTACCTGTTTGAATTCTCCGAATTCCATGACAAAATCGCCGGTGAAATATGCGCTTTCAACGCCACAGCCCAATGCTGCATTCGCGAAGTAGATGACATGGGGGAACATCCAGTCAAAGAAAGGTTCCGGGCAATAACATTCATAATGGCGCAGAGGACCGTTCTCCTGTATAAATTTTCCAATTTCAGGAAGGCTTGGCTGATATTCCAGAGAAGAACCGCCCATCACCGGAGCATTATATTTTTGCGCCAGCCGGATAAGTTCATCGGCATCGGCAACAGTTCCGACGAACGGACGATTTATAAAAATTGGTTTTCCCGCTTCCAGAGCCGGACGGGCCAGCCCAAGAACTTTACGGAAATCGGCGTGTTCTATATGCACAACATCTGACTGCTTTACCAGTTCGACAGGGTCTTTGACCGCAATTTCGAAACCCATCCGTTCTTTCATCTTTTCCGCAACACCCGGCACATCATCCCAGATAGCATATGGCCTGCATTTGATAATGTCTTTATATTTTTCTCCGGGGTTTTTGAACAATCCTGCAAATCCATGCGATCCCAATCCCAATTGCCCGATCTTGACCTTTTTCATGTCCTGAGCAAACGCCGGCGCTTGTTTCGAGGCGACAATCGCTGCTATTCCGCCGACAGCCGCCGCTTTGATGAAATCTCTTCTCGTTTCCATGGAAAAATCCTTAACGTTTTATGGTTGTTTTTTTATTTTGAAAGCACAACTATTGTCAATTCATAGTGAAATATTATAGGGACCGATAAAATTTTCTAATGCATTGCCATTTATTAGAGTCGATAAAACAATTTATACATAGACGAGATAAAATAAAAGGGAAAAATTGGGGAAAAACCGTGCAAGGAGTCTCTATTTATTCCATCGGAAATTCTAAATAATTCTTCTTTCATCAAAAAATAGAGGTAAACGTCCAATCAACTCTTTTTCACCGCCAGAGTCCTTTTCACCACATAGTCCCTGATACCGTCCGAATAGGGGAGCGAATCCTCTCCCCCCAGAGAGTCGAGCTTCACTTCTCTTCCCGTCAGCCGTGAAACATTTGCGGCAACAAGCGTACGGTGCTGTTCGAGAATCGCTTCGTAAGGCCGGGGGATTTTTCCGAACGAGTAGAGATCGTTGAGTTTGTCGAACATGTTCAGACTCCAGTTCCCCTGGAGTGTAAAATTACGGTTTTCTTTTACTGCATAAACATTGACATGAAACTGGCCGGGATAGTTGTTGACATGGCACATCCCGATAATGGGCGGCTGGCTTTCACGGGATTTATAGGTCAAAACGCAGATAGTGTCGCCGGTCGGCTTGTTCTCGTTACGGAATGTTCGGAGATCGATCTCATAGTCACCGGCGAAATAGACCGTATCGATCCCGCCGCCGAGACCGGCATGTGCATAATTGATGACATGGGGCAGATGCCAGGTAAAGTGGCCCTCGGGGCCGTACGCTTCGTACGCCCGAACCGGCCCTTTTTCCCGCGAAAATTCCTGCATCTGCGGGACCTCGTTTCCGAATTCGAGCGATGAAGCGCTCATCAGCGGAGCATTGTTTGCACCGGCAAGCCGCACGATCTCTTCCGCATCGGAAATGGTCGCGGCAAACGGACGGTTTATGAACGTGGGTTTTCCCATCTCGAGTCCCGGCTGCGCCAGTTCCAGAACCTTACGGTAATCGGCGTGTTCGATATGGACGCAGTCGCACTCCTTTGCAAGCTGCACCGGGTCGGTATAAACCTTTTCGAATACATTCCCTTTCATCGCCTCGGCCACCCGGGGGATGTCATCCCAGACCCCATAGGGTTTGCAGAGTATCTCTTTCGTATATCCTTCCGGACGGGTTTTAAAAATGGCGGCAAAGTTATGCGAGCCGAGCCCGAGGACACCGATCTTTTTGATTTTCATATCCTGTGCGAACGCCGGGGCGCAATGTGAAGCCACAATTTCTGCAACACCGATCAAGGCGGCTTTCTCGATGAATGAGCGTCGTGATTCCATTGAAGATATCCTTTTCCTTTTACATGAATGGTGGAACGATCCATGCATAAAAATAGTATACCGTTTTACCATCGGAGGGGATTGGCTTCACCGGTCGGTATGAGCACGATTCACCGCACCGTAAACTTGTATGTTCCCGCTCCGTGAATGGTTACATTGCCCTCGCCGGCCGGAGTAACCCTCCCGGCGGCGGAAAGGGTCGCGAGACGCTTTCCCGTCCGGTCGCGCGGTACGGCCACTTCCGCGATCACACCTGCGGGAATATCCACTTCCAGATGGTTCACCCTCGGTTCCCAGTGCACCCACACCATTCCTTTCGGGGTCGCCGAATGGCCCTCAACATAGGGGAGTCCGCCCGAATCCGGGGCGATGCGGATTTTACCGCCGCCGGGCCGGGTAATCGTGATTCCGAGGATCGATTCGTGCAGCCAGAGGAGCGGACAGGCGCCCCAGCCGTGGGAACCGGTGCAGTCGGCGGGCTGCGGAGTATCCTTTTCGCCTTCCTTCAGGTTCAAATCCTCGCGGCTCACCCAGTACTCGGGAATGGGGCCGCCGTAGGGGCCTTGCAGTTCCAGCGGAAGATGATTGTTCGGGTTTCCCGGAAGGTAGGGGGAGAAGCGCTCAACGAAATGCGCCATCGCCCGGTCGGTCATCCCGACCCGGCTGAGCGCGGTAAGCGCTCGGTAGAAATAGGATGGGTTGTTCCAGCGGGTCACCCCCGGCGGGGGCGCGCCAACGGGAGCGGTGAAAGCGTAATCCATATCCGCTCGCGCCTGGGCGGGTGGAAGGAGGTCGGTCATGATAGCCACGGTTTGCCCGGCCTGGCTGTAGCCCCGCTCCAATGAGAGATTTGCGGTATCCAGACGGTCTCCCACATGCGTCGGGATATTTCCCTGCGTCGGGATGACGTGGAATTTCAGAAAAGCAGCGGTCATGCGCTCCGCATCAGCGCGCCACTTTCGGGCCTGCTCGCCCTGATTGACCGCGTCGGCCATTTCCGCGCTCCATTTGAGACGCTCGATTATCCAGGGAGTGACCATGCCGCTGGACTGACTGTCATCTTGGCAGTGTATGCCAATGCGGATGTCAGCCAGAATCCGCGCGGATCTCCAAATGCCGTCTTCACCCATGCGAGAGAGCACATTGTCCCAATATTTCCGGAGAGTGTTCCACTCAGCGCGGACCATGTCGGTTTTGCCCGTCCAGAGGTAGTCGTCGTAGAGGGTCGCCACCCACTGCACGCTCCAGTCGTAGAACGAGGGGTACGCCGGGTAGTTGCTCGGCGGGAAGGGATGAAAATCGCCGTCGGGCCCCTGACTCTGGGCGTACGTGCGGATCAGGAAGCGCCGCAGCATATTGTCTCCGAACCAGTGCGCGGAGATGCGCGCCCTGGGCCGGGCGTCCTCGATCCACTGGCCGTCCTCGCGCCCCGGAGTATCCACATAGGAATCGGACATGGTCAATTCGGCGTGGATGATGCAGAGTTTCACGATCTGGTCGATGCGCTCTTCGCCGCAGGAGAAGCTTCCGATCAATTTTATTGGGTACTGGCTCTTCACCATTCCGATATCAAGGATCGTCACGCGGCCATCCTTGGGAAAGCGGATATGGATGGCCATCCATCGGACGGTGCGCTCGTCGGGAAGTTCCACCTCCTGCGCGCCTCCGGCGGTGATATACCTGTCGCCGTAGCCCATGCCCACCACGCCTTCCGGGTTGATCCAGCCATCGGAACGGAGATGAATCGAGCCATCATAAATGGAGAGCGGAATCTCGCAGTATCCGAAATCGAACACGACTCCGGGAGTCGCTTCCGCCAGTTTCAGGAAGGGATATCCATGCACCGGACGCCCGTATTCGAAGGTGATGTAGCGCGCTGATCCCGCTTTACCCTCGATAACCAGTTCCTTTCCGGTCAGGTGGCCGGATGCGCGGTCAACATCCCCCTTGTCCGGTGTCAGCCGGGCGCTGTGAATGGCGGCGGCCATGGAAAAGGGATCGTCCGATATAGGTGACTCATACACCGCGCTTCCGGCGTTGAGGACCGATAAAGGCCGCACCGGGGATTCCCGCTGTCCCGGCGTCTCCACATCACCTGGCCTGGCTGGCCAGGGGCCGCCGGTCACGGTAACCGCTTGCTTCCAGCCGGAATCGTCATAGGCGGGATCGCTAAAATTTCCCGCAAGCCTTTTGCCGCCGTCCACCACCTGCGGATACCGTATGCGGGCGTCGCCAATGAGTCCCACCGATTGCTTCTCGTGCGCCAGGAACTCGGGGGCGGTGATGCATTTCCAGGAGGCGTCGGTGCGAATACCGAACCCCTCCAGCCAGAGTCCGGCGTGTTTGTTCCCGGAGCGCTGGAAGACAATGATATCGCCCCAGTTGTGGTGCAAGGCCAGAATAACATTCTTCCCTGGGTGCAGGTACGGTACGGCGTCGATGACTTCGGCGGTAATCTTTTCCTCGAAATACCGGGATACCTTGCGACGCACGATCTCGCCGTTGATCCACAGTTGGGCGTTGCTGTCCGCGGCGAAACGAATCGTGGCGTCGGTGGGCACGGCGGGCAGGACGATGACTTTCCGAAAATACGTAAACCGGTTTTTCGGCGCGATATCGATATCCGAAGACCATATCCACTGCGCGGATGGGGAAGGAGCAGCAGGAGCGGCGAAACCCAGGGCGTCGAAAAGGCAGAACACGGTAAGCAACAATATATAAATTAGATTACGTTCTCCTTTGGTAAGTTTACTGTAAAATATTTCCAATATGCTCTCCTTGAGTTGGGGATGATTTGTTGGCGCAAATATAGTATATGCTAACTTATAATTAATTCCTCCTGCCGTGTTGCATTTGGGTGTTGAATCTGCCACATTATAAAAGGAAAAGGGGAATCTACAACTAATATAACCTATATGCTGCTCAGGGTCGCTCGGTGTCGTAGTGAGATAAGTGATAAGTTGAAATTTTAAAATAATCTTCTTTCGTGTGTACTTTCCCATTGCAGACAAGATTAAAAAAATTGAGATAAAACAAAGACGTTTTTTTAACCTTGTCTATTCGTAAATTATTTTAATTATAACCCCTCACCCCCCCGATCCCCCTATCCCATTCATGGGAGAGGGGGATCGGGGTGAGAAAAATTAACATCGGCGCCTTATTCATACCCCTCTTTGCGCCCAGTTGACAAGCCAGGCGTATTCGGGTTTCCTGTTCAGGTAAGCCCATTTCTTTTGAAGTGCGAGAAGGTCGATTTCATCGAGGATTTCACGTTCGAGCGCAGTGAGTTTTGGCTGGTAAACTCCCTGAAGATTTTCCTCGATCTCACGGATGTTGTTCATGGCCGGAAGAGAGACGTGAATTGCGCCTGTTGAGAGCGCGTAACGGATAGCCGCAACCGGAACGGAAACCCCGCGATCCTTTGAGCCGCCCATATAGCCGTTCTCTTTTGCAAAATTGAGAAGCATCTCATTGCAGAACGGTTTCATCCCCACAAGACCGTAATTGTACTTCTTTGCCAGACGGAGGAACGAAGCCCAGGAGTTCTGCTTATCATTCGGCGTCGCCTTGTTATGGACGAAATTGTAGGGAAAGATCACATAATCGAGGGCATCGCCGTATTTCTGAATTGTCTGAACAATATTTTCTTCGTTGTGGTCAACAATTCCTACTCCCCGGATTTTCCCTTTATCCTTCATTGCCAGAAGCTGGTCGATTTTGGGAATCTCAAGTGAGATTGCACGGTAGAGGTCGATACGTTCACGGCCGAATTGTTTGAGCACTTCATCGATACGCTTTTCAACTTCATCCGAATCCATATAAAGAGAAAGCACCGTTTCCGGATGACCGGCAAGGCTCTTTGACATCGGCTCGAACTGTTTGTAACCGTGATCGTAGATGTCGAAGAAATTGATCCCCATCTCGACAGCGTACTTGATTTGCCTGTCGCGGCCGACCGGGTCGTCAAGATTCGACTTGCTGAGGTGAGAACCATATCCGAGACGTGAGACTTTGAGTCCTGTTTTTCCCAGAATTGAGTATTTCATGCGGTTCGGCGATGGGGAGATTATCCCGCTTTTCCCCGCGGACAAACAACCGGCGGCAGCGGCTGCGGCGCTCAGAGCGGCGCTTTTTACAAAATCGCGGCGTTTCATGGATCCTCCAGAAATAGAATATAGAAATCAAGAGAAAAAGGAATACAAAAATATTAAATCATTATATACATTATTGACTATCTATTCAATATGAAATTACTCTGCCCCGTATCTTTTCAACGCATCAAAAATCACCTTTTCCGGTGTCTGGGTTTCCCAGGAAACAAGGAGGATTCCTTCCGGACTGCCAAGCTGGTCGACTATTACATCGAGATCGTCTACATCTCCGAAAAACTGGATAAGTTTCCCTGCGCTGCGTATTTTTCTGAAAATTTCCGGCCACTGCTTTATATCGGGAGAACCTTCACCTGGTATCCACTGCACCCCGCGAAGCTCAGGTATGGAGAGGAGCGAATCAAGGTGTGCAAGCTGCCCCTGACCGTCAAGGTGGTAGAAGGGATGAGCCAGTTTTTTACAAGATGCAGCAATCTCCGGCTTGACAAATTCATCGAACATTTCCGGGCTGATCATATAACAGAAATCACACTGGAGCATGT
>JBAYHX010000089.1:0-9671 GCA_041665965.1 Candidatus Latescibacterota bacterium | reverse complement strand
GCTCGGTGCGGCGCCAGCGTTCCGGAAGGAAATAATCGAACAGGCGCGGGTTACGGCCGACCACCCAGAGAAGGCCTCCGGTGCTTTCGACATGCCCGTTGACATAGGGCACATCGAAAATTTCGTTCTGGGATAAAAATGGCGGTAGAGGAGAGGTTTGGAAACGGTCACGCTGATCCTCAAGATACGTATGTCGTCTTTGAGACTTGACCTGATTGTCATAATCGGGAGAACGCTTTAGCAATTCGTAATCTACCACCGAATACTGATTATTTTCTATGAGCGAATGTAAAAATTCGCTCTGTAATTCCAGCGTGTTCGCTGTCCCGTCACGGCCTAAATTTTTCAATTGCCTGACATGTTTCTCGCTGATGATAACATGGGTGGGTTTGATATCAGCCATAACGAACCCTTTTACCTCGAGATCGTGGAGTACCTTTGCGGTAATGGGTGTCACCTGGTCTTCCAATTCCCGGCCGGTGAATCCTATTTCCCTGTATGCCTCGACAATATTGAGACCCTCGATCCACTTATAAACCATCTTATATTGTCTCAGGATGTCAAGATTGATACTCGGATGACGGAGAACTATCTTGTTGATCTTCTCCCGTGAACGGCCTGTCTGCCACAATTGGAATTTTTCCGGAGGGATATAGATAGCAAGCGGCTGCTGAGTGCTGATTTTGATGTCTTTGGAACCGAACCTGCTTTCGCGGAGGTTCATTGCCAGGGAAAATTCTTCCCACGGGCTGTTGAACTCGGCATTGATGAATTCGCAGAGAGTATGGGTATCGACAGGGACATCTTCCCCAACCCTGTTATTTTTCACAACAAGGGTCAGCCTCTTGCCGTCGATTTCTTTTGTGGGCACCCTGAATACAGAGCTTGTGCCCGATAGTTTCACCCGGTGGTTTTCGAACCATTCACGTTCGAACCAGTTTTCGATATCCAGAAGATCCGAGTAAAGAAATCCATACTCGGTAAGGTAAAGATCACCCTCATCACTCATTTTCGTGTGTGCATAAACGACACCCAAAAGATTCATGAGTGATGGGGGTGCAACGGATAAACCGTTTCTCTTTTTAGAATTTGCTATCATACATTTTTAATCGAGCCGCTTTTTCAAATCATTCAGCTGATCTGTCATTCGGGCGGGGAGACGGTCGCCGAATTGCTTGAAATGCCCATCGATATCCTGACTTTCTGCCTTCCATGCTGCCGGATCGACACGCAACAATTCTGTCAGGTCTTCATCATTAATGGAAAGCCCTTTCAGATCGAGATCCTTTTCGAAAGGAACGAGTCCGATCGGTGTCTCACGGGCTTCGACTTCACCATCGACAAGCTGGCACATCCATTTCAAAACACGACTGTTGTCTCCATACCCCGGCCAGAGCCATTTTCCATCTTCGCTTTTACGGAACCAGTTGACATAGAAGATCTTTGGAGCTTTTTCCCCCAATTTGTCTCCCATGTCCAGCCAATGCTGGAAATAATCCCCCATATTGTATCCGCAGAAAGGTATCATTGCAAACGGGTCGCGTCTGAGTATTCCCATGCTGCCAATATTGGCGGCAGTGGTTTCAGAAGCTGCCGTTGCACCGAGAAATACCCCATGATCCCAATTGTAAGCGCCGTGAACCAGCGGCACTACACCGGCTCTTCTCCCTCCAAAGATAAAAATATCGATGGGAACTCCTTCAGGTTTTTCCCAGTCGCTGCAGATGACCGGGCATTGAGAAGCAGGAGTTGTAAAACGTGCGTTGGGATGCGCAGCCGCATCTTCGCTTATCGGGCTCCAGTCGCGGCCTTTCCAGTCGATGGCGTGAGCAGGCGGATTGTCATCCATTCCTTCCCACCAGATATCACCGTCATCGGTTAAGGCGCAATTGGTAAAAATTGTGTTATCCTTTACTGTTTCCATTGCCATGGGATTCGAATTGAACGATGTGCCGGGAGCAACACCAAAAAATCCGCTTTCAGGATTAATTGCATTGAGACGGCCGTCCGGGGCGATTTTCATCCAGGCAATGTCATCACCGATACACTCGCACTTCCAGCCGGGGATGGTTGGTTTCATCATCGCGAGGTTTGTTTTTCCGCATGCGGACGGAAACGCGGCCGCGATATGGTACTGTCTTCCTTTTGGATTGGTGAGACGGAGGATAAGCATATGCTCAGCCATCCATCCCTCGCGTTTTGCCATGACCGAAGCAATTCTTAACGCCAGACATTTTTTTCCCAGAAGGGCGTTCCCGCCATATCCGGAACCGAATGACCAGATAAGGTTTTCATCGGGGAAATGGCTGATATATTTTTTCTCCATTTCGGCGCACGGCCAGGGGACATCTTTCTGGCCTTTTTCAAGCGGGGCGCCAATCGAATGAAGGCAGGGAATGAAATCCCCTTCTTTACCGAGTTTATCCATCACTGCTTTTCCAACCCTGGTCATGATGTGCATATTGCATACCACATACGGGCTGTCGGTGATCTCGATTCCGATTTTTGAGATGGGCGAATGAATCGGCCCCATGGAGAACGGTATCACATACAATGTCCGCCCTCTCATACAGCCCTTGTATAATTCTTTCATGGTTTTTTTGAGAGTATCGGAATCAATCCAGTTGTTCGAGGGGCCTGCTTCTATCTGAGAGGGGGTGCTGATATATGTTCTTTTCTCGACTCGTGCGACATCGCTCGGATCCGAACAAAAAAGGAAACTGTTCGGCCGTTTTTTCAATGGGATAGCGCTCCCGCTTTCTACCATTCCAGCCATAAGACGATCATACTCTTCGACAGACCCGTCGCAAATATAAACACTTTCCGGCAGGCACATATCCGCAATTTCCCGAACCCATTTCCCAAGCTTCTCATTCTCAAATCTGTAATCGTTCATTGTTTTCTCCCGAATCAATTCATCAAAAAAGCATGGTGTTTACCTGCTCTGCGAGGATATCGGTTAAAAAACTTTCAAAGGGTATCATAAAAGCCGGTATCACCGATAACAGGTTATCAGCATCTTTTTCCTTACGCTGCAAAAGCAAACGAGAAACGATAATTTGCAACTGTATAAAAGCTTAGTATTATACTAATATTTTTGTTAAAATAAAAGAGAATTACGCTTATTGCTTCCGGTTTTTCCATCTTTTCCGTTTGCTGCGTTTTCATGATTGACTATATTCTTGCAATGCATTCTTTTTGAATATGTCCATCAGCCATTTACATCCATATTACGAAGTGAGGATTACTGTGAAAATAATTAGCAAAAATCATCAAAAACTATCAAGCGATCACGAGCTTCTCCGGACCAAACCGGGAGGCGATTTCACCGGCACCGACCCCTGGAGGGTTTTGCGGATTCAGGGAGAATTTGTCGAGGGATTTGATGCACTTTCAAAAATCGGTCCGGCGGTTTCTATCTTCGGTTCGGCGAAATTGAAAGAAGGGTCGCCCTATTATGAAGCTGCTCGGACGATCGGCCGTATCCTTTCCGAAAGCGGTCTCGTTGTCATTACCGGCGGGGGGCCGGGGATTATGGAAGCAGGAAACCGCGGCGCCGCGGAAGCGGGCAATCTCTCTGTCGGGCTCAATATCGAGCTTCCTTCGGAACAGATGCCTAATGAATATCAGAATCTGTCGCTGGAGTTCAGGTATTTCTTCGTTCGCAAAATGATGTTTGTAAAATATTCCATCGGCTACATAATTTTCCCCGGCGGTTTCGGTACAATAGATGAGACATTCGAAGCGCTTACCCTTTCCCAGACGGAAAAGATCAAGCATTTCCCCGTTGTGCTCTTCGGTACCAAATACTGGGGCGGCCTTTTGGACTGGCTGAAAAGCACCATGCTTGCGGAAGGCTGCATTCTTGAAAAGGATTTGAACCTGATTCAGATAACCGACGATCCCGAGGAAGCTGCGAAGATTATCATTTTCAAAGCTTGTCAACTGGGATTGATCAACGCATGAGGGGAGGGACAGTCCAGGTTTTAAACTGTTTGTACTGGGAATAGAAATTAATTCCAAAAAGAACATGAACCTCGCGGGAGAGATCGGTGATGCCGTATTTTAACTGGAAAAACAACGTTCGGTTTTCTTTCATATAATATTCTGCTCCGGCGGTTATGAATGTCTGATAATAGAAGTGATTATCCATGACTGTCTGGGTTTCGCTGCCTTTCGAAATCGTACTAACCTTATGAATGGCATAATATCCCAGCATGAAACCCGCAAAACTGGTTACTCCTCCTTTAATAGGAATTTTATAGGTCAAAGAAGCGTCCAGTCCGCCGCTTGCGACATCTGTGGAATCATTCGTCGCGCCCCACACATGCAGGGTAGTGCATAATTCTATAAAATCCAGGTAATAATCTTTCCCCAAAACAGTCCCGAAATCCACTCCGGTATCGAAATTATTAGTAAATACAAAGCCGCTCTGAAAACCAACCTTGGAAAAAAAAGGCAGGGGAATGAGAAGTCGAGTAGAATCCTGCAGCGTTATTTCGGGTTTAGGTAGTTTAGGCTCGTCCCCCTGAGCAATTCCCGATACGATCACGTATAACAAAAAAAAGAATGTGATGTGAGCCGCTCTCATGCATAAACCCCATTTTTTCCATAGGTTTCAATGCCTGGTGACTTCCCGCAAGACGGCATTGAAAAAACTTCCTGCTTAATTATACAGTATGATAATACATTGCAGGAATTGTCAATAAAAAAGAGCAGGTATGCCGGGTATTCAAAAAAGAAAAAAACCTTTTATTCCTTGACATTGAAGTTTTTTCAGAGCTATATAAACAGCTTATATGTGAGTAAAGGCTGTTTTTTTCGTCTTTCATCGTGATGCTAAAGCAAATTTTGTATGGGTATGACCGGGTTCTTTTTTTGAACTCTTTTCCGGATTACACTCTCAAAAACGAATTTTTTCACTGAGTTTATTTTTTGATGCAGGAGAAAACCATGATGACCGGATATGAACTGGTTCGAAAAGCCATCGAGTTCGACCATCCCGAACGGCTGCCCTTTTTCCAGCACGTATATCCACCGGCGCCCGACGATGTTTGCGATTCCTTGGAACTTGACCGTCAGAAGGCGGGATGGTTCTTCGATACACCGCTTCCCGATGACTGGGGATGCATTTGGGGGACGACCGAGGTCAAGAACATGGGTCAGGTTGTAAAAGGCCCACTGGAAGACTGGTCGAAGCTTGGAAGCTACATTCCCCCCGATCCGAAAGATCCTTTCTATTTCGAACGGATAGAGAAAGGAATTGCCATTGCCGGTAGCCGTTATGTCTGCCTCACCAGTCACTTCAATCTTCTAGAACGTCTCCACATGCTTCACGGTTTCTCGAAGACTATGGAAGATTTTTATTACGAGCCGGAAAAGATCGAAAAAGTTCTGGATATGATACTTGATTTCAAGATGGCGCAGGTTGACGAAATTCACCGCAGGTTCGGCGACAGAGTTCACGGGGTTTTCCTTACAGATGATTGGGGAACTCAGACCGGGACTTTTATCTCTCCCTCTCTGTTCGATACCTTTTTCTTCGAAAGGTATAAAACTCTCGTATCACGGTACCATGAACATGGTTACCACTTTATCCTGCACTCCTGCGGCCGTATCAACGATTTTGTTGATCGCTTTATCGCGGCGGGGGTAGATGTAATGAACATGCAGCAGCCGCGGGCTTATGGCATCGAAGAGTTGGGAAGACGTTTCCGCGGCAGGATAGCTTTCCTCTCAACAGTGGACATTCAGACAACTCTCCCTTCCGGAAACCGTGAAGCGGTGCGCCGTGAAGCGCATGAACTGGTGGAGCATTGGAGCACTCCGGAAGGAGGATTCATTGTATTCAACTACGGCGACGGCGAGGGAATCAATGTCGGCAGCGATATGACCACGGTCATGTTTGAAGCTTTCATGGAAAAGATGTGGCAGAAATAAAACGGGTATAGAAGATTGAAGACAGAGTGTATTAGGGATACTTGAGAAATAGAAAAAGGTGCGTAACTATTTTACTCTCGACGATGGTACTCAGAAATAAGGAGAGAAAACTCTGATGAACAACCATATTGATTCATTGATTGTCGCAGTCTATTTCTGCATCGTTTTCGCCGCAGGTTATTTTATAAGCCGCAGGAGCAGGAGCAGTACCGCAGAGGAATTTATGACCGGAGGCCGGACGCGCACCTGGTATCAGACTGCGCTCACGCTTTTCGCTATGGGGGCAGATCCGGCGGTGATGAGTGTTGCCGGTCTGGGTTTTCTGTGGGGATTTTACCTGATTCAGTGGCCCGGCGTACATATGTGGTTCACCACCTGGTTCGCCGCCATGTTCCTAGTCCCCATTTACTGGCGCTCCCGGATAACCACCACCCCAGAATTCCTTGAAAAACGTTTTAATCTCGCCTGCCGAGCTTTTTTTTCGCTTATCATGATCTCCATTCTGGTGGTCACCCTTGCCGGAGCGATGTTCCTCGGCGCCCTTTTGCTTAAAAACCTGCTTGGCTGGTCGATGTTCGCGAGCGTTATTCTGATTTCAGTTGTGGTTGGCTTTTATGTGATTCTCGGCGGTATGAAAACAGTGCTTTCCCTTGATTACTATCAGGGAATGTTTATCATCGTAACTCTCCTTGCAGTCGTTATCATGGCGTTTGTAAAAATTGGCGGCCTGTCGAAATTCATTGCTACCGGCGCTCTCGGGAATGCAGGGATTCCTCTTTTCAGCATCATCCCTCCCTCAGACTGGTCGGTAAACACCACCCTTTATTTTCCCTTGCAGGCTGTTCTGGTATGGGCGACTATCGCCGGAGTAGGCTGGATGTCTCTGAATTACAGCATGGCACAGCGTCTTCTCGCCGCCCGGAGCGAGAAAGATGCGCAAAAAGCCCTTCTGTTCATGAGCATTCTGGCGGTGTTCTATCCCTTCTGCTCTTTTATTATCGGAGCGATCATGCGCGTCATTACTCCCAATATTCTTCCCGATGAAGCGTTCATGAATATCATTCTCACCATGTTCCCGACCGGTTTCCGCGGTCTTCTGGTTGCGGGACTCATGGCTGCGCTCCTCTCGACAGTGGACGGGATGCTGACAGCATCGAGCGCCATGTTCTCGAAAGATATTTACCTGCGTATCCTGCGGCCGCAAGCCACCGGCAACGAACTAAAAAAGGTTACCCGAATTGCCGAAGCTCTTACCCTGCTTGCCACCGTCGCCCTTTTCCCGCTGATAATGAAAAGCATGTCGGTGATGACTTTCATTCAGAGCTTCTATGGCGATGTGCTTGGGGTGGTGGTCGCACTCTACTTTGTCGGGATTTTCAGCACACGGGCAACGCAGCGCGCTGCTTTCATCGCCATGGTAAGCGGGGTAATTTTAGCGGTGGGGATGGATATTTTAACAGATATCAATTTCACCTATGTGGGATTCTTCTCATTCCTCTATACAATAGCGGCAGCGCTGATTTTAAGCCTTTTTGAAAAACCGGTTCCGAGAGAAAATCTGGTAAACCTGACTGTGCATACCCTCCCAGATGTGAAAGGGATATGGGTGGGTCTCAAAGCATGGCCGAATCTCTGGAAATGGGCGCTCTTTATCGCTCTCTCCTGGTTCAGTTTCTGTGCAGTCTGGGAATGGTATGTCATGAGAGGATAAAACAAAGAATACAGAAATCAGGAGTCAGGAGACAGAATAAAAGCTAAATCACACTAGTACAGAAGGCAGAAGGACAAAGGCACAAACACCAATAAATACGTGGAGTGCAGGGGATACCGCGCCGGAGGCTCTGCAAAATCAGGTGTCTACGCCAAATATGCAATAAAATCGGGGGATGCACGGATAGTGCGGCGCAGGCTCAATAAAATCAAATACTTCCGTGAAAGATGCAGCAAATAAGCCATTCTACGCCTTCGCTCTCATAAGCGGCTGGGCTGCTGATAGTTACGGAGGCAGCGCCGAAATACGGGCATCAGAGGCAGGCGCTGAGGCGCTAAGACATTGAGGCACAAAGGGTAAAGACAAATACAAAAGAGGCAGTGAAAGAGAGGCACAAAGGAGAAAGCCAAAAAAAACAAAAATTGTGAACATAGAAACACTATATTAGCCCGTATAATTCATAAATTTTTTTTGTACCCCCTTCGATAAAAGAAATCCCCTCTGTCTATTGGCATCTCCCCTTATTAAGTGGAGACATAACTATCAATGTATATTGATATTAATAAATATGTAACATATTTTTTTTGAATAATCCAGGTTAGGTGCGATACAGTCATTTAAAAATATTTTGAACCACGAAAGACACGAATAACACGAAATTTATTATTAATGATCCGGCAAAAAAGAATCCAGTAAATATCACACACGGCATAAAAGCACTCATTATATTTTCTTTTATGGATATGAGTTCGGATTATTCATAAAGATCAAGGAAATTATCTCATCTTATTTATAGACAAATACATATTCATACTTTTTGAAGGCAGCCCCCTAAATCCCCCAGAGGGGGACTTTGAGCGGATAAGAATAAAAACATGTTGGTTTTTTAAATCGAAATTCATCTAATTATTATGGTTTTGCAGTCTCATTGGGGGATTTAGGGGGCTGCAGTTTAAACAATCATAAAAAGATAAATCCACTTTTGTGAATAATCCGGGTTAGTTCCCTGAAACTGATATATCCCCATTCAGCCGATTCATAATCACCATTGAGGATGGTAAAGCCGAAAAAAAGATCATCGCCGTCACACTCGGCAATGAACCAGTCGCATCCTCCGAAAAGAAATGAAGGTAAATTATTTTTTCTTCTGCCGGGATGTGTTCGGTTGCATAAAGCTTTGGAATGCGCTCAAACTGCTCTCTCGTGGGTGTTCTCCACATTGTCCTCCTCTCAAAGAAATTAATTGCATGTTGTGAATGAACGCGTATATTTATAACAATTTATTGCGAAATACGTACTGCGTCAATAACCCGTTCAAAACGGGTATAAAAAACTCCCGAAAATCAGAGTTTTCAGGGGTCGAATTTCAGTGCGTCAGAAACAGTTGTTTTTGGAGACTTTCTTTTTAATAAAGAATTAATAGGCGGATAAAGCCAGTTCATGCTCCAGTGGATTTTCCCTTATTTATGGAGTAAATTATTTACCCTTGCTTTTTTAATTTTAAATACCAAAAAATATTAAATTATTTTTTTTTGAGCGTATTAGGGAGATCTTTGAATGAGTTTGCTTCAGGACATCCAGGCAGCAGTACTAAAGGAGGGTTCGGACCTTGGTCCTATTCTTCTCAAGGTTCGCCTGTTGGCTACTCGACTTGGTAGCCAGCCGCTCGCGAATTGGGTCAAACATGAATCAGAAGGCTATCCAAGTGATGTTGCGGTCCCTGACTATCGGATTATACCGGTCACATATACAGCAACATTCTCGGGCCCATTTGGTTCGGGCATCAGAAATGCGCCAATTGCGCCTTACCTAATTGAAAAATTTGCCGGGAAGAGTTGGAATAACTACGAAATACGGCAGAGCATTGCAGCTGTGGATGACTTGCTGACCTCATCCTTCCCAAAAGGAGGCTCTCTCAGCATCAACGCCGCCAATCTAATTCTGCTGCTCCAAGGGAAGGTGTACAATGGTTATGCGTGTAACGACGTCACGGGCACTTTATCCCACGCCTCTTTAGCAG
>JBAYHX010000088.1:0-9836 GCA_041665965.1 Candidatus Latescibacterota bacterium | reverse complement strand
AGTGTTTCCTCTGTAATGTCAATATGATATTCTTTTCCATCCGCTCCCGTAATATCGTAACCCTTTTCACCGAAGCCGCCAAGCACGATTACATGTGTTCGGAGCTTTTTATTATTCTTATCTAATCCTCTTCCACGGGCTTCGGTGTGCGCAATAGAATCCCTGATATGTCTCAAGCGACCGAATTTACTATTATATCGATTGATTGCGGTTTTTGCTGATTCAGGCGGATTCGTAAGAGTTTTCAATAACTTATTGATCAAATCGAGAGACAGCACAAATGATCGTGCATAAATAGTATTCAGGCTGCTGTCATATTTCGAAACAGGCCGAGAAAGGCGTTTTCGTTCTGACTTATACGTAATCGGTTTGTACTTGAGGAAAGAGGCAACTGCTATGATAAACTCATCTTGCACAAGGTGGAGTATATTATCGGTCTCAAATGCCCAATGCCGGTCTTCGCTGACAATCCAAATACCAGGCTACTGTAAGTCATATTTGTGTATTTCGGTCTGAATCATACGAATCCTTTAAGGCATAAACTGCCCCTCAGATTCCACTGGGATTCATTTATCATCTTTTATCATTTGAATCATTCGCATCAGTGGTTCAGACAACAAATAAACATCCAAAGTCAGGAACACAGGATATTCATTCATGCTGTCCCGTTGCTTTTTATGCCCCCGACATCTGAAGCATATCTTTTATTTTCATGAGCCGAGCACGATCGGAGCGATCGCTTTCATCGAGTTTGTTGGAAATGGCCTTAACCGTCACTTTCAAGTTTGGTATAAGGACATACTCGAGCGCATTCACCCTCCGACGGGTTTTCTCGATCTCTTCGGTCATGCGGAGCAGCGCATCCTCAAGAGCGGCAAGTTTCAGAAGAACGGGAAAAATGTCACGGAGAGATTCGCTTGCACGGTCAAAATCAGTGTTCGTATTTATGGTGCTGTAAGAACTCTGAATGGTAAACCCTTTCAGATCCAATTCAGGCACCGGAATACTCATCACATTCCGCATGGTCATGTCGATGTCGATGCTGGCCTCGAATTCATCGAGAGCCTCCGAGACCGCCTTCTCTCCGGAGGTTGCGCTGGCTAACACGAAAAGACGCAAGGTTCCCGGCAGTTCCTGATCAATCCGGCTTCTCAGCTGACCATACTCAGCCACCAGCGGCATGAAAATCTGAATAAGCCCTTCCAGCTTGTCTTTCAGCAGCTTGTGGCCTCTTTGAGCCAGAACCTGCCTCTTCCGGAGACCGAGAAGAGCCATTCGGGTCGGGTTTACTTTTATCTGCATGATTAATAACCTTTAAAAAAAACAGAATTCAGGAGTCAGGAACCAGAAATCAGAATAAATTATAAAACAAACTTTTCAAGACAGAAATCAGAATAAATCCAAAAAGATATGAACCAGTTTTTTCCAATCTTACTGATCTTGCAAATCCTGTCAAAGTTTTGTCATTTTCAGACTGTTTCCATTCCCGGAATCGTACATTCTGCTCCGGTATTGTAATACTTCTCCACATACTCCGGCCTGATACGTTTCAGCTCGGATTTGGGGAGAATCGAAAGGAGTTTCCACCCCAGATCCAGCGCTTCTATGATGGTACGATTCTCCTGTTCTCCCTGGGTGATAAACTCCGCCTCGAACCGTTTTGCAAATCCTACATATATCAGGTCGATGGGCGTCAGCGCCGATTCGCCCAGAACCACCGCAAGTTCCTGCGCATTTTTTCCCCTCGCATAGGCGGCGTACAACTGGTTCATCACTCCGGAGTGATCCTCACGGGTTTTCCCTTTGCCTATACCCTTATCTTTAAGACGGGAAAGAGAAGGCAATACATCTACCGGCGGATAGACTCCATCGGTGTGCAGGGGACGGTCAACAATTATCTGCCCCTCGGTGATGTAGCCGGTAAGGTCCGGAACCGGGTGGGTTTTGTCATCCTCGGGCATGGTGAGAATAGGAATCTGAGTTATCGATCCGTTTTTCCCCTTGATACGGCCCGCCCGTTCGTAAATTGTCGAAAGGTCGGTGTAGAGATATCCCGGATATCCACGGCGGCTCGGGACTTCCTTACGGGCTGCGGAAATCTCACGGAGCGCCTCGCAGTAATTTGTCATATCGGTAAGGATGACCAGAACATGCATTTCCAGCTCGAACGCAAGGTATTCGGCTGTGGTCAGCGCCATACGCGGAATCGATATACGTTCGATGGGTGGATCATCGGCCAGATTGATAAAAAGCACCGACCGTTCCAGCGCCCCGGTACGTTCAAAATCCTGGATGAAGAAATTGGACTCCTCGAAGGTAATCCCCATAGCGCAGAAAACCACGCCGAATTTCTCGCCGGATTTCATCACTGTAGCCTGACGGGCTATCTGTGCTGCCATCCGCGAGTGCGGGAGGCCTGTGCCGGAGAAAATGGGGAGCTTCTGACCGCGAACCAGCGGGTTCAAAACATCGATGGTCGAAATACCCGTCTGGATGAATTCGTTTGGAAAGTCACGGGCATAGGGGTTCATGGGAACGCCGTTGACATTGGCATACCGCTCGGGGATAATCTGCGGACCATCGTCTATGGGACGGCCGAAACCATCGAACACACGCCCAACCATGTCCGGAGAAAGCCCTATTTCGAGCCCTTTTCCGATAAAGCGCACCTGAACCGTTCCCGGATCGAGTCCGCTCGTACCCTCAAAAACCTGCACCAACACCTTGTCTTCCTGAGTTTCCAGAACCTTGCCGCGTCTCATAGTGCCGTCAGGAAGCTTGATCTCGGCAATTTCACCGTATCCGATTCCTTCGACTCCACCGACAAGAATCAGCGGCCCGACAATATTCTCAACAGTGCGAAATTCTTTCGATGCTATTAACATACCGTATTTTTCTCCCTGAGCAGAGCGTTGAAATCCTCATCCATCTGCTTTTTAAGCTGTTCGAACGATTCCAGCTTGTCCTCCGCAATGAGTTTTGCCCGGGCGATGTTCTCCCTTACCGGCAGATTCAGTACACCCTCCAGGCTTGCGCCCTTGGAAATCGCTTCGCTGGATTTATGATAGAAATCGATGATGACACCGAGAAGGAGCGACTGCTTTTTCATCGATGTGTAGGTGTCAATATCATCAAAGGCGTTCTGATGGAGGAAATCCTCACGGATCATGCGGGCGGCCTCGAGGAGCAGCCGGTCGGCGGGCGAAAGCGAATCCATACCGACGAGACGAACCAGTTCCTGCAGTTCAGCTTCCCTTTTCAGAAGGCTCATCGATTCCCGACGGTTCTTCGGCCAGATGGGCGAGGCGTTTTTCTCTGCCCAGCGGTCAACCACATCCTGGTAAAGGGTATAGCTGCTCAGCCAGTTGATAGCCGGAAAATGACGCTGGAACGCAAGCTGGTCGTCCAGCCCCCAGAACACCTTGGTAACCCGCAGGGTTCCCTGTACAACCGGGTCGGCAAGATCGCCTCCGGGAGGAGACACAGCGCCGATGATGCTGATACTGGCCTTCCGTTGATCCCGTCCCTGACAGATGACCGATCCCGCACGTTCGTAAAAAGCAGCGAGACGGCTGGCCAGATATGCGGGATATCCTTCTTCGCCCGGCATCTCTTCGAGACGTCCGGACATTTCGCGCATTGCCTCTGCCCAGCGACTGGTCGAATCGGCCATGAGAGCGACATCGTACCCCATGTCACGGTAATATTCGGCTATGGTTATACCGGTAAACACCGAAGCCTCACGGGCGGCGACAGGCATATTGGATGTATTGGCCACAAGCACCGTGCGCTCCATAAGAGGCTTGCCGCTCTTGGGGTCTTTGAGGTGGGGGAACTCGAGCAGCACATCTGTCATCTCGTTTCCGCGCTCACCGCATCCGATGAAAATGATAATGTCCGCATCAGCCCATTTGGCAAGCTGATGCTGCACCACGGTCTTCCCGCTCCCGAACGGCCCGGGAACACACCCGGTGCCGCCTTTGGTCATGGGGAAGAACATATCAATTACCCGCTGTCCGGTGATAAGAGGGATTATCGGGGGCAGTTTCTTATTGATGGGCCTCGGAGAACGTACCGGCCAGGTCTGCATCATCCGCGCATTATATTCACCCGTTTCGGTCGCTATGACCGCAATCGTTTCCAACACGGTAAACTGGCCGCTCTGGATCGATTTGACAGTTCCGGCAACTCCGGGGGGAACCATGACCCGATGCTCGATCAGCTGCGTTTCCTGCACCTTGCCGAGCATATCGCCGGATTCCACTGTATCGCCGGGTTTTACCGTCGGGGTAAATTCCCATTTCTTTTCCATGTCGAGTGCAGGGCTTTCCGCACCGCGCTCCACAAAATCACCGTATTTTTTATAAAGAATATCAAGGGGACGCTGAACACCGTCATAAATTGAACGAAGGAGACCCGGACCAAGATCCACACTGAGAGGGTTGCCGGTAGGAATAACCTGTTCTCCCGGACAAATTCCTTCAGTTTCCTCATACACCTGTATCGAATATCGGTCGCCCCGAATCTCGATGATCTCACCGAAAAGCCCCAGTTTGCCAACCCGGGCCATTTCGTACATCTTCGAGCCTTTCAGTCCTCTGGCAACCACCAGTGGGCCGCTGACTTTGATTACTACTCCTTCTGATCGTTCATTGATCATGCTTCATGTCCCTTCCTGATCTATTTGTAAAAAAACATTATATTCAGTCCTACGCTTTCATGCCTGGGCGCATACATCTTTCCTCATGCGCCGTTTTCGGGCTGATCTTTTCTCCCAAGGAGATCCACACCCAGCGCTTTTGCCACCATTGACCGAATCTGCGCAAGCCGTAATCCGGGCTCCGTAGTAATTGTCGGAATGGGGAGGAGAATATTCATTTTATTCTCACGGAACTGGGCAATTTCATGGGTGCAGGAACTCACAAGGTCTTCGCTCATCATGAGCATATGCGGTTCAGTTGTGCTTTTGAAACGTTCCAGAGCCGGGCCGACCTCGCTTTCGTCCTGAATTTCCAAAAGCTCGGCGCCAACAGCCCTGAAAGGCAGAATATCGGAGCGACGGCCCAAAACATATACCTTAAGCATACTCCCCCCTGAGTCTTTCAGCCACTATCCGATTTTCCACTCTGCTGACAATAGAGGAAAGCGCCAGTCTGAGATTTTCCTGTTCGACCTGAAAAGCGATAACATACGCCAAGACCTTTTCCGGACCGTAGGGAATCATCCGGCACTGAATTACCTCTTCACGGATAGCCTCGCCGGTGACAGTATCAACTTTTCTACGGATCTGTTCATTTCCGTATTCTTTCACAATATGAAGCGCATGTTCGGAAATCCTGCCGGTAAGGGCGCCTGCGGGATTTGATTCGGCCATCACGGCGGTATCTTTCACAAGTTCGCCCTGCAGATCGTTCAGTACGAACCAGTGTTGGATGGCATCTGATGACGCCCCGTTCCAGCGGTTCCGAAGGATCGCAGACCAGCTCTGAAGAACTGCGATATCATGAAGCAGGCGGGAGATCAGCTCTTCCTGGGCTTCGGATGCATAGGCAAGTCTCAGGGTACAAAAACATGAATCAAGGAATATCGATTTCGCGACTGACCCGGCGTTCTGCGGCGTTTCACGGTCTCTCAGCATGGCTCGATGCTTTTGGAGAGCCTCCTGTTCTTTCACGGCCACCGCGAGGGTGTCGAAAGAGCTGTCAATTTCCGAAAGGGACCCCCCCCGTGCAACAGCCCGCAGGAAAATACCGCGAAACACAGGATAACGGCTGGTAATCTCAAAGAAAGATTTCAGCGGATGCGACGGAGAATTGCTGAAAATATCGAAAATCACCGCCTCGCTGTATTTTTCAAGAACAGCATGATAATTACGAATTGCGTCATCAGTGCTGAACACAATTCTGTAAGGTGTTTTGGCAAGGGCTGACCGTACCTCGGAAAGATCATGCGCCTTCAGCAGCCCCTCAAAGAAGCTGCGGCCCAAAAGAAGCGTTTCGAGAACGCTCAACCTTCCGCTGATATATCCCCATTCCGAACGGGGAACGTTTTTTTCTGCCGCACCGGGCTGTGATAAAGTCATAGTCATGATCCGAACAGTTCCCTGGCTATTTCCCCGGAAAGCGATTCACGGAGTTCCTTAAGTTTACTGGCAATGGTGGAATCCACCGAAAAATCCACGCCTTCCATGATGAATCCACCGTCTACCCGACGGTCGGATTCTACAGCGGTAATTTTCCCTTTTCCCGAACGGGCGACATTGATCTTTTCAAGAAACGCTCCCGAAAAAAGTTCCGCATCACTCGGACTGACCCTGAGAGTCCCGCCGACTTCTGCGGGAAAAGCTTTCAGCCAGACTGCCATCATCTCCATATAGTCTTTTGGAGGAAGAGAACGTATTTTTTCCGCAGCCATCGTAAAAACTTCGTCTATCACGGCGTTTTTAGCATGGAGAACCGCAAGCCTGCCCTCGTGACGGGCCTGCCCTGTCTGGCGTGATGTTTCCGCATCTTCAGCAGCTTTTGCGCGACGGATGTCATCTTCGAATACCATCAAACAGTTATCGCTTGACTGCGCCAGAATGTTTCCCTTTTCTTCACGGGCTTTATCAAGAATATGTTTCGCTTCAACCTCTGCTTCAGCGGTGATGACAGCCTCTACTTTTTCAAAACTCATTTCCCTGACCTTTCCTGAGAGGACTTATTATAAGCCGGTCAGAGGGGATGTGAGCGGCTTGGTGAGCCATGATGTCATAAGAATTCCCACCAGCAGCGCCACCACGGCATAGGTTTCCACCAGAGCGGGGAAAAGAATAGCGCGTCCGCCTTCATCAGGCCTTTTTCCCACAAGGTTAATCGATGCGGCAGAGGTCTGTCCCTGGTTAATCGAGCTCATCAATTGAACAAGTCCTACTCCAACACCCACGAAAAAGAGGGCTATACCGATGGGGGGAGCAAGTTTGACAGCCTCATCGGCTGAAGTGAGAAGGCCGATTCTCAAAGCGATGAATATTGCGCAGATGAATCCGTAAAAACCCTGGGTTCCGGGAAGAGCCATAAGAACCAGCAGTTTCCCGAACAGATCGGGTTTTTCGGAAAGTACGCCTGCCGCCTGTGAACACGCAATACGTATCCCGATAGCGCTCCCGATACATCCGAACATAACTGCCATCATCGCGCCAAAAACCGCCCATCCAACACCGTTATGAATAAAATATGTACTTACTACCTGATCCCACATTCTTTACTCCTCCTTGTTTTTAATTAATTGCTATGCGTATGATAATTACTCTCGATTTCTATTATAGAAAATTGATTTTTTATTCTTCTATCAGTTCCATACGGCTGTTATGAAATCCGAACGGCCTGAATGCTATACCGCCTCCCTCGTAGAAACGCGAGAACCATTCCAGAAGAATCAACCGGGCGGAATGTACAAAAGCCGAAAGGATACTCATCACAAAATTGAAAACGTGTCCAAAAATTATCATGGCGAAAAACAGCACCCACCCCACATAAGGAATATCTCTCAGCATTCCGGCGATGATGTTGAAAGACATTCCCACCACCGATGTTGTCATTCCGAGCGCCATAAGACGGGAATAACTGATGACATCCCCAACAAAAGAAGTAGTACCGTACGTTCCCATGATACCATAGAGGCTGACTAGTCCGGTAATATACCGGCCAATGAAACTTTTCTCATGACGGCCCTGAGTAAGCACCAATCCGACAGCAGCCAGCAGGAAAACGGTCAGGGCAGCAATTTTAGCCGCGCCCGGCCCATTCAGCGCCAGCAAGAGGCACAGGGTAATCAGGCTGATAAGATATACCAGCCAGAAGACACCGTCATATATGGCCGACCGGAAATCCTTCCTGCGAAAGTCACGGTAGAAACGGAGAAATATTCCGTAGAGCTGGTTACAGATACCGATACTGATAGCGATGCCAAGAGCCACAACCGGTTTTGCCATGGGATCAAGAAGGGTTAATTTAAGTCTCAGCCTGTCAACAGGATTTCCGGCTCCGAAATAAGCGCTCAGGTCAGCCCCCCAACTTCCCACAGCAAATCCAAAAATCACTGTGCTTACCCCGGCATAGGTGAACAACCGAAAAAATTCTACCAGTCCTTTCTGGCCTTTGAACCTTTTTTTAAGCCACCAGGCAACGAACAGCAGCATAGCACCATACAAAATGTCACCAAAGCAGATACCGAAAAACAGGAGAAATGTAAGTGTTAGAAACGACGTGGGGTCTATACTGCGATAGGTGGGCAATCCGAACATTTTCACCAGAAGGCCGGCGGGACGGATGAACTTGCTCCAGGTAACGCTGACCGGCGGCTCTTCATTGTCCGAAATGGGCTGAACCGCAAGCTCGGCTTCGGGAAAAGATTCTGCCATACGGGCTTTGAAACTATCCCGATGTTCTGCCCGCATGTATCCTTTTAGTGCAAAAACATGCCGGGAAGAGACCATTCGATCCTGCTGTTGAATCCGGTTCCTCTCGCTTTCCCACCATCCGAGAGCGAGATCAGCTTTCTGTGACCACTGCTTCGATAGTTTCACTGCCTCGATACGGATCTCATCCTCATGAACCGCCGCAACGGTTATCGCCTTGGCGATGGACGAAATTTCTTCTGCTATGGTACCTTTCACATCGGGAAGAACCAGTTCACGGAGAGAGTAATCCATGATAATTTCACGGATGCTATCCTCGCAAGACAGAGGCGAAATTATCACATAGATGACAGAATTACCGGCTTCGGTAACCGATTCCACATGAATGTCTTCGTTAAGACGGCTGTCTGCGGAAAAAGTTTTCTGGGTAGGGCCGGTTGCTACAACCAGGTAAAAAGAGAGGTGCCGTAGATTTCGAAGCTGACCTATACCGACGGAGAGAAATTCAAGTTCACGGAGACGTTCCCGCTCCGAGATAAAACGGGCCCGATTTCCCTGAGCTTCTTCAAAAGCGCCCCGGAGACGATAACATTCTATGGCAAGGTTTTCGGGATCTACCTCACGGACGGCTTCTTCAACCTCCCGACGGGTTGTGAGAATACGAACCGGGAAAAGACCCTCCAGAAAATCGGATGCGGGCTTGTGGATTTCTCGAAGAAACTCCAGGGAACCCTGAAGACGGGATATCTGAGTCTCAATTGGGGCAATATCATCTTCCGCAGAATGGAACGCCTTTGACCAGTTTTCCTCGGTGTTCTGAAACTCTTCAAGATGAATTTCACGCTCCTGATAAAGCCATGGAATAAATCGTTCACGAGAAGCTGCCGGGATCAGCAGAACAACGCTTTCCATCCTCTCGATACTCATTCGAAACGTCCCCTCATCCCGGAAAGAATCATCGTCACGGCACGGTCTTTTTTATCGGAGGAAACTGATCCGATTTCTTTTGCCTGTTGTTCGAATTCATTCTTAACCTTTGTTATTTCGCGGGCACGCTCCTGGGCGGAATCCGCTGCAATTATTTTTACTTTTTCGGCTGTCTGAAGTTCCAGAAGCCGCTTTTTCTCTTCAGCTTCTCGAACAGCTTCGCTCAGCATTCTGGCTGCCTCCTCACGGGCGCTGGCGCGGATAGATTCTGCCCGGGAATCAAGGTCAATAATTCGAGATATGATATTCTGCTCTGATTGCATAAGCCATCTCCAAAAGCGATCCGTTAAATCGTAAACCAGAAAATTAATAAGTAGTTCAACATATTGTATGACAATGCTTTATAATGCTTTAACTTTTTCAAATGCGCATAACTACAGTTATAGAAAAGGACTTGAAAGATACTGTCTCAAAAAAAACAAATCAAGAAAAAAAACTGTTTATTTCGATT
>JBAYHX010000087.1:0-9836 GCA_041665965.1 Candidatus Latescibacterota bacterium | reverse complement strand
CTCCACAGTGTTAGCTGCTTCGCAGGCACGATAAAGATGTGTCCTGCCCCCTCCGGGGGAAGGATGTCCGGAGGACAGGAAGGGGGCTGCTTCCCAAATAGGGACTTTTGCAAAAGGCTCAATCTATAATTATTTATCAACCAAATCTGGGTCTTCCCCTCTCGGTTGACTGAGCTTGTCGAAGTCAAGGGGATTATGGTGTGAATTAAAAAACGTGCTGTTTAATTTCGATCGGTGAATTTTCTCGTCCCTTCCATTTCATTTTTCCACATATTCCCTCAGCAGTTTCAGATATACCCGGTATTCCTCCATCGATACCGAAGGCGGGGTCTGGTGGTCGACACTCGGGATGAATCCTCCCGTTTTCATGAGGGGAAGAATCCGTTCGAATTCCGCCCGCATGGCCGATTCGCCGCGGGTCATGACCATTTTGTCGAAATGACCGATCAGGCAGAATTTCGGGAACTGCTTCCGTATGCTCATACCGTCCGCACCGGATTGACGCTCGATCGGGAGAACACCGTCGATGCCGACCGATTCCATCCAGGGGATCAGTTTCGTGACATCTCCGTCGGTGTCGACAATGGTTTTCATCCCCATCTCCTTCGCGCGGGAAAGCAGACGGCGGTAATAGGGCGAAAGGAACTCGTCGCACATCTCACGCGATATCATGGGGCCGTGGTTATAGGACATGTCCTCGGCAACAGTCATGAATGTGGGAAGGCCGATTTTGGCGATTTTTTCGAGCAGACGGAGATTGAAATCGAGAAGGTCGCTGTTGATACGGTGGATAAGTTCCGGCTGGTCGTAATACGCGAGCATCAGTTTGACAAATCCCATCATTGTCCGGGGAAACCAGAAGAAACCCTCGATGGTTATCCAGATAACGGCCTCGCCATTTTTCTGACGGGCGAACCAGGGCGCCATGTCCTCGATCGAGGCGCTGTGATCGGGATACAGGTGCTTGCAGTGGTGGGAGTAATCGTCCATATTTGTGACGATCCCCTCGACATGGTGCTGGACCGCCTCGATGGTCGCCTGCGTCGTGCTGAACCAGAACTGCTTGTACGGGTCATGGCCGAAATACTGCGAAATCTCGAATACATCGTCGAGACCCTCGGGAAGCCCTTCCCCATGCCAGCGCTCGATGGTTTTGTCCCACCACATCGCCCATTCCCATACCGGCAGACGGTCGACATCCTCGTAGTTCATAATCGCGCGAAAACGTTCAACATGATTCATGGAAAAATACCTTTGCTGTTAATTTCTTAATTGCTTATCCCGGACTATTCATAAAAATATACTAAAAATCCCCTCTGCCTGCCGGCATCTCCCCTTATTAAGGGGAGAATTTATCCCTTATCCCCTTGGTAAAAAACGGGGTATTGACCTTTTTCTTCTCCGAAAACCGGGCTTGTTACAAAGATATTAAAAGTTATTCTCACAACGAATTGCTGTATGCAACGATAATGATTGCAAGGAGGAGAACCGTTATTCCCCGGTTCAGAAGAGACCGTGCGGCAGCAGGCGCGCCCTTCCATTCCCCTTTGAAAATTCCCCAGAGGTTTCCTACGAGAATGATCGATGACATGAACAGCACCCAGCCGACCACAACTCCCCAGCCGCCCAGTTTCGAGGCGCCGATGCTGTAAAAATAGACGCCGCCGATCCAGAGAAGCCCCATCAGGGAAGCCAGGAGGAGATTGAATCCGAAATGCGGCCCGACGAATCCTTTCCCCGTTTTACGGGTGATCATCAGATACAGGCTGTATCCCGCGTTAACCAGGCAGCCCACAGTGAGAAACGGCGCCCAAACCGCGCTCGAAGCGAATGTTGCGGATGTGCCGAGAGCTTTTGCCTGTTCGGCAAGGTTCACGCTGAACGCATATCCGATATTGAAAAAGCAGGAGAACACTCCGGCGCAAATGGCGATTACAAGGCCGACGGCAAACGATCCCTTGATCGCTGTGGAACCGGTAGGCTGTTTCCGCGATCCGGCAATGGAGATCATGACAATGCCGACGACAACCAGGACTGTACCGGAAATGAGCACAAGACCTTTCGTTGCAAAAAGTGTCGCGGGGAAAAAGATGATAAGGGGAATCAACGCCCCGAGACAGGCGACCAGCCCGAGGGTGATGGGGTAGGCGAGCGCCATTCCCAGACGGTCGATCGCAAGCCCGTTACATATCGCTCCCGCACCCCAGCCGGCTCCAAAAAGGAGAATTACAAGGATCTCGCGCATTGTAACAACCTGAAAAACTTTGAAAATGTCAGGGATGAGGATAAGGGCGATAATCCAGTTGATGATTAGCATTCCGGTTATCGAAAATACCAGCCACGAATGTTCCCATTCCCATTTCTTTGTATACGTTGCGGGCAGGTAGAACGAACCCTGCGAAGCGCCCGCAAGGATAACGAAGAAAAATCCCATTATCAGATCCATGCAATGCTCCTTTATGAAGTGACCAGTTTATTCCCATCTGTCTTTATTCTTTTCATCCTTCATCCTTCATCCCTATTTTTTTCTTATCTCCCAGGTGTTCGTGATCGTGGTTTTTCCCCGGGGAGGAAGCTCGCGTTCGAAACCGAGAATTTCCATACTGACAGTCCCTGCTTTCTTGTCTGCTACAAGATGACAGGCTTCTATGGAATCGGAGGAAAAAACATTTTCCATTACCCATGCGGCCGATTTGTTCTCTACTCTCCATGCGCCGGAGGGTTTGTTCGCGCCGTCACGGTAGAAATCTGCGGCCTCCTCCTGTTTGAACGAACCGTCTTTCACGCAGGTTTCGACCACCGTCCCTTTGGGTTCGGAATTGAGTTCCATCCTGCAGACGAAACGGCCGGTGCGGGGATTTTTCCCCGGGTTGAGCAGGGTGGAAACGATGGTGGTTTTCGTGCCTTTCGGAGCAAGGGTGATGACCCGTGAGAACACCAGCCCGTTGGATTCTTTCCCTGTCAGATGAAGCGAAAGCCCTTTCTTTTCGGCCTTGTAGGGCTGAGCAAAGCCGGTGCTTGCCCACGTACGGGTGGTCGATTCATCGTAGCCGCCGTACGCCGGATAAAAATAATTATCCCGGTCTGTTTTGCCCAGGACATTCACATTACCATTTTTCATGATTACGTTGACTATCCTTCCCCCCAGGCCGGGGACAATATCCATACGGAGATCGGCGTTTTCGAGGGTTTCGACCGGATGCTCTTCCAGCCTTTGACGGAGAAGGGTGAAAAGATTGCAGTCGAACGGTTCCTCACGGAGGGCGGTCACCCCGAACTCTTTGGTATATCCGACGAAATTATCATAATCTTTGAGCGTAACCGAATTCCCGACAGGCTTGTAGACACCGTCGGCAACCTCCAGTTGACCGGAATTGCGGAAAAACTGGAGATATTTCACCGACATCCGGTTTTTCCGAACATAGTACGTTGCGGTAGAATCCCCCGCCGCAAGCGTTTCCGCGGCGTTGTACAGGCTGTCCATGCTTGCAATAACCGAGTCCGGCCAGAGATCACCGGTGGGAGCGTCGAATATTCTGAGGTGACGGTTCGGGTCCGCCACGCGTGAATGCATGAGATCGTAAACCGCCCGCATGGGGGCGAATGCTTTGCCGTAGATGGCATGCATCCATTCATTCACCACGCTGTTCGCATTATCCGAGGGATTCCAGAGAAGGCGCGCCATGACCCAGGCGCGAAGGTCGGCGTCCGAGCTTCCGAGGCTTGTATAGCCGCCCTGGAAGAATATTCCTTTCACCCCGCTTATGGAATATGTCTTGATCGCTTTGGTAAATTCGATAAAATTGGGAAACGGCATGAGGTAGTTGGAAAAATTCGTGGAGTAGTGCCAGATGAAAATCCGGTCGGTCAGCTTTCCCCATCCGGCAAGATATTCGTTGAACAGCCTCGTCTCGTTCGAGGTGCATTCGGTGAACGGGTGCCCCACGCACATGTAGATCGGACAGAGACGGATCAGCACATTCTTCCGCGGTTTTACCGTTTTCGGCGGTTTCTCGGTGAACATGTAGGCCAGAGTGCATACATAATTTTCCGGGTGCTTTTTCTCCACTATCTCCGCCACTTTGTTCACAAAGGTCACATACAGGCCGGAAGGCGCTCCTTCCTCCTCCATGATCTTTTTGCAGGCGGGACATTCGCAGTTTTTCTCCACATCGTTCTGGTCGAGGGAAAAGATGCGCTGGCTCGGCTCACGGTCCATCCAGGCGATCAGGTTCTGCGCCGCTATTTCAACAACTTCCGGATTGGTAAGACAGCGCTGGACATACCCGGTGACCCGTTTCCCTCCGATGAGCGGAAAATATTCCGGATGCGTTTTGAAAAGGGATTGAGGTATAAGCTGGTCGAATGTGTGAACTCCGAGCACTGTGAGCTTTCCGCCGTGGGTGGAATCGAGTGCTGCGGCGCCGGAATTCACACGGTTGCGGGCAGCCCAGTCACCGTCGAACGCTTCCATGATGAACGGTTCACGGTACATGAAAGTCGGGATAACTCTCTCATCGAGAAAAGGCGATTTGACCACTTTCCCTTCCGGGAAACGTGTCACCCGGCTGGTATACCATCGGAATCCCATACGGTCGAGGAAGGTATATACTCCGTACATGGTGCCGCGAAGTTTCCCGCCGGCGATGACAATGTCGGGTATCGATCCGCTCCCCTGAGCGGTGCGGATGATAAATCCCTCATCTCCGAGAGCTTTGTAATCCACCGGTATGCTTTTCGAAAGAACCGAATCGGCAAGCTTCCCCGATCCGATAACGATGCGGGGAGATTTTTGCGCGCGGGGATCGTTCTCTCCGACTAAGGGGAGTTCCGCTTCTGTGGCAAGTTTTATGAATTTCTGGAGTTCCTCTGCTGCGTGACTTTCGGAAGGAGAGGGATTATCGGACAAAACAATGACATAAGGACTGTTTCCTTTTTCCGCCAGAGTAAACCCTCCGCCGCTGCAGGAAACGATGAGAAAACCGGATACCAGTAAGGTTAATAAACAAAAAATTTCAGCGCTCAGACTCTTTTTTACTCTTCGTTCTTCATCCTTCATCCTTCATCCCTCGTCTTCGATTTTTTTGATTTTTTATTCTTTATACCCGCGACAGTTACCCCCTAACTGCAGGGGGTATTTCCCGCATTGCCGGACGAGATTTACCACATAGTCATATCGCTGTCCGGAAATAGTATTGGGCACCGAATGGTCGGACTGGAAAATGAACCCGCCTCCCTTTGCCGCGCCAAGTTTTCTTATCACAATTTTTTTCAATTTATCCATGCTCTCGTTGGCCCATGCAACAACATCCATGTTCCCGCAGAATGCGATACGGTGGCCGTACTGTTTGCGGAGATCGACAACATCCAGCCCTGCCTTTGCCTCGAGCGGGTTGTAGGCGTCCACCCCGATCTCTATATAATCCGCGAAAATGCGTTTGACATTCCCGCAGCCGTGATATATGACCGGAAGGTTATGCTCGTGGCATACATCGACAATGGCTTTGACCCCGGGCTTGAAATGATTCCTCCAGAAATCCGGCGAGAAAAACATGTCATTCCTGTACGCGACATCCCCCCATATCACCATGCCGTCAAGCAATCCCTCACCCGCTTTGATCTGAGCTTTTGTCAGCTCGAGAACAAATTCGTTGATCCGGTCGATGAAACGGGCAAGCTCATCGGGATAGAGCGCAATCCAGAGCAGGGCGTTGACCGGGCCGAGAATGCGCCAGAGAGTCTCGTATCCTTCGCAAACGCTCCCATACACGGGGAACTCGGGATGGAGTGATTTAACGGATTTTATCCAAGGCGGAAGGTTGCGGCTGAATCCATCACCCACCCCGCCTACCTGGTTGTCGCCGCCTGCAATAAACCTTCTTTCATCCCACGGATCATCAAACTCTAATTTTTTCATTTTTTCTATGGTATCCGTATCGAATGACAGGTAAGCCGGCATGGGAAGATCGAATTTTTTCTGGATAACCGCTTCGAACCCGGTACGGACGATGACTTCCTCGTCGTTTTGTTTCAGAATCTCAAACTGTTTTATATGGGGATCCATATTCGGCACGGTAACAATCCAATCAAGGTCATAGTATCGGTATATGTCAGTATCCGCAGGCAGTTTCAGATCTTTTCTCCACCGATCGACAAAACTTCCCCAGAAAAAGTCGCTGATAGGCACTCGGTCCGGTTCGATATGGTGCAGTGTTTTGTTCATTCTTTCAAGCTTATCCAGACATTTTTTGGTTCTATGCATCTTCACTTCCCTCCACGGAAACCTTGGCTTGCCATTGGTATCGAAAGCGGTCCGAACCTGTCGTAGTACCTTAATAAATATTTGTTGATACAAAAATCAAAAATATATATACCCGATTCCGGAATCAAAGTACATTTAATTTATTATCACATTTAAAATTTTTTATCAAGCAATGTAAAAGGAAGATGAAATAGAATCATGGAAGTAACTTTGCAGCGTGAATTTTTTGCGTCCCTTTAGCCCGGATAATTCATAAAATATATTTATCATACCACTGAGGAAGAAAATCCCCTCTGCCTGACGGCATCTCCCCAAGGGTGCCCAAGCCGATTCAAGAATCGACTTGGGACCCGGTTAAGGGGAGAATTCATTTTTTCTCTTTGCAGAAAGATGCGCTTCGCTTTTGCACCCTCTTAACAAGGGGGTCGCCGCACTGAGCGGCGGGGGGATCTTTGTTCTTGAGTTTGTGAATAGATCGGGTTAAGAATAAAATCAGCAACTATTTTCCAAACTCCTCTATCCCAAATTATTTAATGGGTATGGGTCAGCTGTAAAATTCAATTGACATATGGAGGAAAATCAGGTATAATTCTACAGTTTATTGAATTTCAGGCGCCATAGCCAAGCGGTAAGGCTGAGGTCTGCAAAACCTTTATCTCCGGTTCGAATCCGGATGGCGCCTCCAAGAATAAAAAGGCTTACGCTACCAAAAAGGCGTAAGCTTTTTTTGTGAAGAATGAACCGTAATTTTTTTCTTGACAAACGCTACAAATGTATTAATATTAATACAGACAACTGAACAGACAGGAGGAATACAATGCAAAAAAAACTTCCCGAACTCTCCAAAACCGAATGGAATATCATGAATATCTGCTGGAAAAAGGGCAGGGTCAGCGCACGGGTCATCTACGAAGAAACGCTCCTTCAGAAACAGCGCGGATACCAGACGGTTAAAACCATGCTCGACCGTCTTGTGGAAAAAGGCTATCTCCGCCGTGAGAAATTCGGCCCGATCTGGCTTTATGCTCCAACTATCGCACGGTCGGCTGTGATGGCGAGAGAGATCGAAACTTTTGTCGGCACTGTGCTCGATAACACCCTGACCCCGCTCTTTGTGCATTTCGCACGGAAGGAAAAACTGAGCCGCGAAGAACTCGATGAGCTCAGAAAACTGATCGAGGAGAATGAGGAGAAAGGCAATGACAAACCTTAATTCACTCTTTGCCGCTACAGGACATACCCTCTGGGCGATAAGCTTGCAGGTTGCAGTGCTGATAGCGTTTATCGGGATTCTCGCTCTTTTTTTCCGGAAAGCCTCTTCATCTTTCCGCTACTTTCTTTGGTGCATTGTGCTGGTGAGGCTCTGCATCCCGTTCAAACTGGAATTGCCGTTCCTGTCATGGAGCCGCCTGAAGTCTTTGATTTCTGTCCATCTGCCTTCTTTCTCCCACGAGGTTGACCTTCCTTCATTGTTTTATACGCCTCCGGAAATTCCGGTCGTATCCGGAGGAACAGCAATGCCTGCGCCGATTCCCGGAATACTGCCGGTGAACGAACCGGAGACAATTCCGATTATTCTGGCTGTCCTGTGGTTGTTGGTGGTTCTGGGAACTGGCATTCTGATCATACGTTTTATTATGCGAACCCATCGTCTTTTGGAGCAGTGCCCTTCAATCGAGCGGGTGGAACTGGTTGACCTTCTGAAAAGTCTCTGCCAAAAGATGGGAATCAAACGCATCGTCCCGCTCCGGTACCTTACTATTTCAGGCCACAATGAACCTTCCGTGGTCGGTATTTTCCATCCGGTCATCTATCTCCCCAGGAGTATTGCCGACACATGGAATGTTCGGGACATCGAACCCATTCTCCTCCATGAGTTGTCACATATCCGTCAGCATGATCTTCTTGTAAACATGGTGCAGGCGGTAACGCAGATCTTTTACTTCTTCCATCCTCTGGTCTGGTTTGCGAATTGGCGGATCCGGGTTCTTCGCGAGGAAGTGTGCGACGATCTTTCCATCCGGATGCTCGACACGCAGAAAAACCATTACATCAGGAGTATTCTCAATTTCATCGAAGAACCCCGAACAAAATCGCCCTGGGGTTTTTCCGGTATCGGATTTAGCGAGGGGTACGGCACCATTCAAAAAAGGGTGAGGCGAATCATGAAGATTCATTACAAACCGGGCCGGAAACTGGGTGTCCTTTCGGCGGCTCTTCTTGTGGCGGTTGGAACCGCCGGGCTTGTTCTTTCATCGGAACAGACCGGAACAGAGAAACCCTTGACCGGAGACAAAACGTATGCGGCCATGGAAAAAACGGGAGTTTTTGAAAAGATAAAGATCAAGCCCGACGAACCAATGGATGAAGGGAAAAAAAAGATGATCGCAACATATCTTGCAAATCCCGATGATAATAATAAAATCTCATTCCGGATCGCACAGGGATGGGGCAAGCAATTACGGCCGCCGGATGCGTTGAAAAAAGTAACCATCAATCTTGCCTCAGCGGTGAACAGATACTCCAATAATCTCGATGCAAAGATCGACACGCATGTATCTCTGGACTCCCCAAAGATTTTTGAAGTTCCGTTTGTATACATCACTTCCGATAAACCGTTCAATCTTACAAAAGATGAAGCCGGAAACTTCGGCAACTACCTCCGTAACGGCGGTTTCGCTTTCATCGATAATGGCGCGCCAGAGCAGATCAGCGGCGATGCGACGTCATCCCTGAAAAAGATGCTTCTGGATGCTCTGGGGAGCGAGGCAAAGTTTATACCTATTCCCAATGACCATGCGCTCTTTCATTGTTATTCCGATTTCAATGATGGGGCGCCTTTCGGTAAGGTTGGGGAACTCACCAACAAAAAATTCAAGGAGAAAGGCTGCTACCTTGAGGGGATATGGATCGGGAAAAGACTGGCGGCTGTATATTTTGATTACGGTTACGGGTATCGGTGGAGTGAACCTGAAAAGAGTAAGGTTCAAATGGTATTCGGAGTGAATCTGGTTGTGTTTGCCCTTCTTCAGGAAAACGGAATTATGACAGGCCATGCGGAGAAATCTTCCAAAGTGGGCGCAACCTCTTCAGAGGCATACGTCGAATATGAGAAAGCTTATGAACCTTTCGCAAAAGCACGTGAAGGGAAATCGGATCCTGCGACCATATTAGGCTGGTATCGTCAGTCTGCCGCAGGATTTGAGGCGGTAGTTTCCAAATATCCCGGAACCGAAAGCGAGACCGGCGCATTATCTAATATGGGTATAGCATATGAGGAACTTGGAGAATGGCAGAAAGCTGCAGACGCATTTGACAAGGTCATGAAAAAATTCGAGTCTTCCGGAACTGTGTCTCAGGAAGCTTTTATATTTGCAAAGGCGCATAAAGATTATATCGTTGCAAACAAGGTTAAATTAGGAACAGATCGGAATATCACTTCTGATAAAAAATCCGAACAACCTCAGAAAAACAATGACATTCAAATTACTCTTTTAACAAACGGCGAATATGATATTGCCGGTACCAATGCGACCGATAAAACATTCGAACAGGTAATGAAAGCCAAATTAGG
>JBAYHX010000086.1:0-9925 GCA_041665965.1 Candidatus Latescibacterota bacterium | reverse complement strand
TGTTTCCACCGCTTCGGATTATCTTAAATTTGCTCAGATGATTCTCAACAAAGGGCAGTTGAACGGTGTCCACCTCCTCAGCCGTAAAACGGTCGAACTGATGACCTCGAATTCCATCGGCGACCTTTATGCCCCGTTCCGTGTCAACAGCGGCGACAAATTCGGTTACGGCTTTGGCATCCGCACCGAACGGGGAGTATATGACGAGATAGAAACGCTGGGCATTGTCGGCTGGGACGGCGCTTTTCACACCCGTTTCTGGATCGATCCGAAAGAAGACCTTATCGGCGTTTTCATGATCCAGAGCGATTCGAGCACAAAAATCAATACCCGGTTCAGGGCGCTGGTTTACCAGGCAATAGTGGATTGAGTCAGTTGTTTTTCCATAAGCCTTTTGAAATTCCTGTGATTATCCGTAAAGCTTAATCCCCCCTGCCCCCCTTGTTAAGGGGGAAAAGTTTTTCCGACGACTGAGCTTGTCGAAGTCGTTGCCGAGTTGGGCAAAAGGTTCCCCCCTTGCGGAATGCACGAAGGGGAGCTGCCGAAGGCAGGGTGAATATAAAAAAGTACGGACACACAATCTCTATCATTTATAACCCGAAAGGGGTATCATCATTCTATGAAATGGTTGTCGATGCTGATGTTCCTGCTGCTCTTTCCCGGATTCGTTTACGGCCAGACCGAGATCGTTTCCGTACGGAGCGGCAAGATCCACTATCTGCCCGATGAACGGGCGGTTTTCATTGGAACCGTTCAAAACAGTGGTTCCGCCGAAGCGAAAGCCACGGTCAACTGCCGTCTTTACCGTCATCTGGGCGAAGAGATAACTCTCGGGAGCCGGACAGTGACCGTTCCGCCGAAAGGTAAAGCCGATTCCGAGTTCTCGTTTCCGCTCGACGGCGTTGAGTATGGGTATGAAGTTCAGATGTGGCTGGAGGGAGGCGGCAAGAAAATATCCGATTACTTCGGGGTAAGCCGCAATGTGATCAAAATCGGCATAATGGGTGACAGCCCGTATGCAAACTATACCGATGTGTTCGCCTGGGCGCCCGACGATTTCGGCAATCTCAGCCCAAAGGGGGAGCACTGGTGGTCCGGCCAGGGCAATTATGATTACACAAAAGCCCGGCTGAACGAGCGGATGCGAGGCTGGCATGACCGCGGGGTCAAGGCGGTAACCTACGGGAAGGGAGTTTCCGGCGGCCCCACCGGCATGGATATTCTCATCGAGCACCCCGACTGGTCATGCTACAACCGTTTCGGGCAGCTTGGCGGGATGAATATGGCCATAGATATCTGGAGCCTCAAGAACTGGGATGTCAATAATCACGGTGACAGCGGGGGGCGGATGTGGCAGTTCTGGAACTGCTGGACGCCGAATTTCTATGAAACGGATGCGGTCCTTTACGGCGCGCAGGCCCTTGTAGACGGGGCTAAGATGTTCGGCTGGGACGGCGTGCGTTTCGACGCCCAATTTGATATATTCGGCGGATTCTCTTATGACAGCAAAACCACCGACCACGGTGAAAACCGTGACGCCCTGAATGTCCGTAACCTTCGTCTGACAAAAGAACACATACTCAAGACATTTCCCGATTTTATCTTCGGCTACAATTACGGTGCAGTGCAGAATCCGCCAACCGAAATGGACAGGGAGGTCTGCAAGGGCGGCGGTCTGATCATGGACGAGGGGTTCTGCGATACCAGCGCTCCCCAGCACCCTGATAATCCCTGGATCAATTTTGCACGGCGGATCATTAACGAAGTAAAAGCCACCGGTTCTCTTGGCGGGTGCCAGATTGTTTTCGAACATAACCGCATGGGTGTGACGGTGATCGCGGACAACGATTACGGCCTCATTTTCTGCTTTGCAGGCGGCGGCAGGCCCTATCTCTGGAACTACAAATCAACCCGGTACCGTCTGGATCGTTTTACCACGAGGTATTCCGAATATCTTCTCAATGATGACATAAAACGTCTTTCGAAACCGGAGGAGCGGTTCAGAGTGCAGCGGCCCGCGACAATTTGGTGGAAGGACTGGGCAGGAGAATATGCCCCGTCAGAAGGCAGAACGCAGTATATCCTTCACCTCATCAACCCACCGCAGAAAAAGGGTATCGGCTCGACTCCGTTCCCTGCACCGCAGAATGATATTTCGGTTGATTTCATGATTCCGGAAGGACAGGAACTTGCCGAGGCATGGCTTCTTTCCCCGGAGCCTGAGGTAAACGGGAGAAAGCTCTCGCCTGTTCATAACGAAAATGGAACAGTGACTTTCAAAGTGGAAAGTCTCGATCTCTGGAAGCTTCTTGTGGTCGAAGTCAGGAGGACGAAATGAAAAAGTATTTCTGGATTTACTTCCTGGCGGCGGCGTTTGCCACGACATCACCATCGGGAGCAGCGGACTCCCCCAAAGCATTCATGGACGGAAAACGCATCGTTCTCGAAAACGAATTCCTTCGGCTGGTGATCGATCCCGAGCGCGGCGGAAGGGTTGTATCGTTTATGGATAAACGCGACGGGGAAGAACGAATGGAACCCGGAAGAGTGGAGGGGCTCTGTTTCGACCAGTTCTATGAGCAGGACGACCCCCTTCTCAGCGGACAATGGTCGATCAACGGCGCTCAGCCGTATGAAGGAAAGATCCTCGAATCCGGCCCGAAAAACGCATCGGTGCAGGTTGGGCGGATGTCCATCCCCTTTGAGCGAAACGTATACAATTGTAATTATGACAGTCTGTACATAGAAAAAATATTTACTCTCATGCCCGGCACACCGGTTCTGAAAATCGATATCCGCATCCATAACCTTTCGCCGGAAGGGCGCAGGCCGGCATACTGGTTCCGCAGCGGATATGTCCTCGGAAAAAGCCGTGAGAATGAACGGTACATTCGGCCTTCGCAACGGGGACTCATGACCGGAGGCCCGGATGATCCGGCTACCGACCAGATGGTCTGGGACCCGGCGTACGGGTGGACAGCAACGGCGGACACCACGGTTCATCGCGGGGTTGTCTGGCTCATGGATTCCTCGCGTCTGATGATGTTCTACAACAGCGTTGCTGCGGTAACCGGCCGTCAGATCGACGAGTTCACCAACAAGTACGGTGTCGATCCTCTCTGGATATGGGACAATGCAAGCTCTTCCGCGGTTACATCCGAATGGTATTACCGCCCTGTCTTTCTGCCTTCCGGCGGAATATGGCAGACAACGGTCCGCATGATCTCTCTTCAGAAAATCGACGGTGTTGCTCATGCCGGAGAGAATTTCGTTGCAGACATTGAGGCGCCGGCATCGGGGAGTGAAGGCGCTGTTTCGATCACCCTTTACCGTGCGGCAAATTCCGTGCGGAATTTGACAGTTACCGGTGAGTTGATCGATCTCGACATAGCGGCCAAAACCATTCCTCTCGGGAAAGCCCAGATCACCGGTCTGGAATTCGATCCCCGGACCGTTTCTCTGCCTGTAAAGGTAAGGATTCCTGCACATGCCCTCATCCGGGTTCATGTCAGCGGTGTTAGTGGACAGGGGAAGAGCTTTACCGAAAAATTCGAATATATCCGCAACTCCGACAGCAAAGAGATAGCCTATCGGATACCTGCACCAAAGATGACATTCGATTACCGTCCCGGCATAACCGGACTGAAACCCGACGGCAAACGCCGTGTTCTTTTCCTCGAAGGGCTTGCTTTCGACCGATGGAGTTTAACAGGCGCGCTGAAGGGTATGGGAGCAGAGATACGGGAATCGGAATTCATGAAAAGGCGGATGACAACCGCCGTCCGATATTTCCCGGCAACCCTGCGTGAAGCTCTCAAATACGACCTGATCATCATGGCGGCAGTTGATGCCCGTTCACTCGGATATGACGGCTGCATGATCCTTCGCGATTATGTCAATAACGGCGGCTCCCTTCTTGTTTTCGGGGGACTGTACAGTTTTGGAGGAGGACAGTTCCGGGAAATGGGTCTGGACAGTTTCCTCCCTCTTTCAGTAAAGAATACGTTCGACCTTACAAAAGGGAACGACAGTCCGGTCAATCCTGATGCCGGTCTTTTGAAAAAAATCCTCGGGATGGAATCGGGAACCGGAGCCGAGTGGGGCACCGTTTCCTGGTATCACAGCCTGGATGCGAAAAAGGATGCCCGGGTTCTGATACGACTCGGGGAACAGCCCCTGGTGGCAGTCAGTTCTTCGGGAAAAGGACGGATAGCCTGTGTGGCGGGCGCTCCTTTGGGGCCGGGCGATGAAAACGCGCATCCGTTCTGGAACAGTACGGGATGGAACGGGCTGCGCAGAGGCCTTCTCAAATGGCTTTTAAGGGAATGAACGAAGCAGAGTAAATCTTTGTAAAAATTCCTTCATCAGGCTCGCAGCGTACCCTTTCTTCCATTCAAGGGAGGAGAATTCGCAGCGAGCCTTTTTAATGGTGAATCAGATAATCGAATATTTTTATTATTATTTTGAAAAATATTTACCAATTTGTGATACATATCATACCACATTTTCTTTCTTTTTATTATATTCTTGGGTAGTGTTATACATATAAGCAAAGAAACAGAGGTAATCTCTGTAGAAAGAATATTTTCACCGGGGAGGATAATCCATGCGTAAACTATTGTTAGCAATGCCTTTCCTTATGTTCGTATGGGGAATGCAGGCTTTTGCTGCAGACTGGCCATTTCCGCTCGAAAAAGGACGAATATGGGGATTTGATGATGGCAACGTAGATCAGATCATGTTTTGCGAAAATATCGAGACCAAGGCTTCTGCTATCCAGCTTTATGTATTCGAGAGTTATAATTTTGCGAAACGGGGTTTTTACCGTGAAGGCGATAAGATATATGAATGGGAAAAAGGCAGCCGTCGCCTGTGGTATGATTTTGGCGTGGATGAAAAAGCTTCCTGGAAAATGGAATGGGAGCCTGTGCTGGTATCCGACTCAGGTTCAGGCGGAAGTTCAGAGGAAAATTCCAGAAAGATATCGTCTGCATCTGGAAAGAACATGAAAATAGCTGATATCAACAACGGCGCTGTAATGACACTGGTCGAAAAAGATGTAAAAATGAGTGTCCCTTACGGCGAATTCATCGGCTGCTTTCATTTTCAGATCACACGTCCGGGTGTAAACGACGCAGCTTATATCGATGAGTGGTTCGCTCCAGGAGTTGGATGTATCCAGAGAGTATGGGACACGATTGCCGGAGCCCACATGCAGAAACTGGCCAAACTTTCTTTACCGGAACCGGTATCGCCGATAAGTATGAAAGTATCACTGGATAAGGAAATCTATAAAACCGGAGATGAAATAAACATAACCGTTTCGGTTCTGAATTGGAGCGATAAACCGGATACGTTGAATTTCACCAGCGGGTTACAGGTAAATTATATCATCGACGATATATATGATTTTTCAAAAAATCATAGTTTCACAACCGAACTGACCCAGGTAATCATTCCTCCCCGTGAAAACCATACGTGGAAATTTACCCATACTTCCGCAGATTATTCTGTACCGCAGGGCAAACACTTCATTTCAGCGAACATAGTTGGTTATAAAGTATCCTCGGGCGCAGAATTCTATGTGGCGGAAAGCCAGCCCATTCTTCCGGAAGGGGTAACTCTATCGGTAAAGACAAGCAAGGAAAACTATGCCCAGGGCGAGGCAGTTCCCTTTACCCTCACCGTTACCAATACCACTGCGGCTGAGGTGTCGCTTGCATTTTTGAAAGCAAAACCGGTCAGGTATTCCCTTGACGATACAACGCAAATAACCGGATTTATGGAAATTTTGCCTCCTGTTGAAGAATTGAAAATCGCAGCCGGCGAGTCATATAGTTTCGATGAGGAGATTACCTCTGATTACACCACATTCAAGCCGGGAACCTACACCCTTTATGCCGGTCTCCGGGGGTATGAAAATACAGTTTCCACAACGTTTACCGTTACACGGGAACTGTCCCTTGGAACGGTTTCGGGAACCGTTTACGGCTACAATATTATCTCTTCATCTTCCCCTTTAGCCACTAAACCGCTGCCGGATGCCGAGGTCAGGCTGTCACTGTACATTCCAAAAAAATACGACGGGGTGTTTTCAACTTTTCCCACTATCGACAATGTTGAGTTATCAGCCAAAAGCAATGAAAACGGCGAGTTCACCATTACCAATGTGCCGGTGGGTGTATTTTACATTGTTACCGTCACCAGGGAAGGATATTACCCGTACAACGAAACCATCAGGACACTGTATAAAGAGACACCGTTGAATCCCATTTTGAAACCGGTGCAGATCATTACTCAACAAAACCTTAATTATAAACGTCACGAACTCATGGGTCTCTCCATATACCTCGGAACCGAACAAACAGTATACACGCCCAATTCTTCGATCAATGCAACGTTCAAGATTACAAACATCACCAGTGATCCGGTCACATTCTCCGAATGTTATGTCGACTGGTACCTGGAACGCCAGAATGGAGACTTCATCAAACTTCCTTCAAATCCGGAATCGCTTCCTGCAGATGGAACCGGGAAAAATGCAGAAGGTTCGCCATCGGTCGAGACGTTCATCTTGAATCAAAATGAAAGCAAATCATTCGAATATACCTACAACCTTGAAAGCCTGGCGCCCGATAACGGCGGGAAATACTCCATCCGGGCTGCCCTCCGATTCAAAGAATGCACAATTACAAACCTGCAATCCGGGGATGCCGCTGATTATATAACCATTCTCGTTGTTCCTGTGGTCAGCCAGCGGATCGAGGCGAACGGACACTCCAATGAAATGGTGGTAGATGCAAAAGTTTCCCAACAAGCCTGTATCAATATCGTAACGAAAAATAATGATGTTTCCGGACAGCTATTAGTGACCGAAATAAAAGAAAACTTCCACAGCCCTTTGAATAACAAACGGTTCATCTCGATGGTGGAAATTGATGCAGATTCTGTCATTCGTAACAACATGGAAAACGCTGTTATCCGGATATACTTCAAACCGGAAGAATTATCAAGCTCTTCGGCCGCAGAAAAGCTGATTATAGCCCATTGGGACGACAAGGCTATTGATCCCGAATGGAAGATTCTTGAAAGCCGTGTGGATACAACAAACAATTTTGTTGAAGCAACAACCACAAGCTTCAGCTCTTTCGGCCTTTTTGAAAACGACTCCATAACAGCAGCCGATGAGATATCGGTTCCGAAAGTTTTCAAACTCGAGCAGAATGTGCCGAATCCTTTCAACCCTTCTACCACGATCCAATTCCAGCTCCCTGTTACAGGGCAGGTGAGACTGAGCGTCTACAACCTTATCGGACAGGAAGTGGCTCGTCTGGTTGACGGCTCTCTGACAGCCGGTACACACCGGTTTGTATTCAACGGAAGCAATTTCGGCTCGGGCAATTATTTCTACCGTATTACAGGAAACGGTATCGATATCACCCGGAAAATGCTCCTTTTAAAGTAATATCCAAACACATTCACATTCTCTGATTATAAAAAAAGGTCTGCGCTCTCATGAACACAGACCTTTTTCACTTTTAAAAACACATTCGCAAACTTTTTTATGATTTGAAGAGAATCAATGGCTCGGCTCAGTCATACCTTTCAAACGTAAGCCGTATAATCTCATTTATCTCTATCCAGTGTTTTATATTGTTTTCCAGGCAAACCTTACAGTCCTTGTAACCCACAACGAATGTGCCGTGCCGAATCTGAACCTGGCACCGGGCGCAGTCTTTCAAAGACCGATACGTTCCTGCTTGAATTTCTTTCCAGGACTGCGCTTTTTCTTCCGGAACCTTAATCCCGGAATTTTCCAATGCTGCACAGAGTTCTTCAGGCGGGACGCCGGTCAAAACCGCCAAGTCCCGATAGTCGATATGTTTAATATTTTCGAGAACAAAAGAACGAACGACCGAGCCATATTTTTTAAGCGGGTCTTCTTTTATTATCGGGTCCTCACTTTTGCCGCCTTTTGTCCTCTGCAACCGTCGAACCTTATCCGATACCGATTTAACTGTCACTTCAAATCTATCAGCCAGTTCCTCACGAGACATGCTCTCAAAGTGATCCAGAAGAAAATCCTCTTCATCATGGGTCCACTGTTTTGGCATATGGTTTCTCCTTTGTATATGTTTGATTCTTTTAAAAAGAATTGATAAAAATCATTTATAAGGGTTTACCATGAAAATATATGTCATGCCATCCCTGTTATTAAAGATTATCAACCAAAAAAACATGACCGGTTATCTTATGTTTTTACAATATATTATATATTCATTTAAATTTCAATATTTTTTTGACAGCCATCCTTCATAACAGAGTAAAATACCGTAATTAAATGTTCCATCGATTCCTGTAACAGGCGGATTTTAGTAAGAATATTCCTGTAAATACCCGCAACTTTGAAATGTGTAAAAAAAAGAATAATTATGTAGCATACTGCCATACAAACTTGTATTGCAGCCTCGAGAACAAAATGTTATTACAGGTAATATTTTCAGAAAAGCGACGGGTGTTCATGATGATACTTATGCTTTGAACATTAGCTTGGAGGGTTGCAAGAATATTATCATTCGCGGCAATCAAATAATGAGACTGATCCAACAACCGGTTCGCATGGCATCTATCCCAGCGGGTGCGAGGGACTGATCATTTCCGAGAATATTGTTTATGGTAACCACGGAAACGGGATTAAACCTCGGTTTGCGGGGGATTCTGCAACACCTGTTGTTGATAAGAATTTTTGCATCACCGGAAACGTCTGTGTTGAAAATGGATTGAATGGTGAAGGGAATGGAATAAATCTTCAGGGACATTCACAGCGAATGGTTTTGTTTGGAAATGTCTGCTATAATAACGCCAATAATGGAATCCGCTTACAGATAGAAAATAAAATGGCCGGGGCGCGCGCCCATGATAACCTTGTTGCAGGGAATGTGGCTATTCTTCATACAGGTGATCCTGGCGATGACGCACCGATTTCGATAGAAGACCCAAACAATTGGCTGGTTTATAATTAGCTTAACAGAAACGTAAAAATAATTATAAATGTTAAAAAATACCTGACAACAATATAACAGAAAGATATACTTGAAATATTTGTAAGCACAAGAACAAACTATACATACACTAATATATTAATTATATTCATTGTTTTCAATAATTATTCAATCCAAGAGGTGCAATCATGAACAAATTCATCTCTTTCCTCCTCGGGCTTGCTTTTCTTGCCTCTACAATTAATTCTGTATCCGCCAAAACAATTAACATTCCCGGCAATCAGTCCACCATTCAGGCGGGCATCGATGCCGCAAGCCCTGGAGACACCGTGCTCGTCCAGCCCGGCCGCTATCTCGAAACCATCGATTTCAAAGGCAAGGATATTGTTGTCGGGTCGCTGTTTCTTGCAACGAGGGATACCTCTTATATCTCCAACACCATCATTGATGGACAAAACATAAATGTAGCGGCCGTATTCAAAAATGGCGAATCAGATAAAGCTGAGCTTTGCGGGTTTACGGTAACTAACGGGCATTCAACTGCCACATCTTCTAATCCCCAGGGCAACAATGGCGGTGGAATATATTGCTTAAATTCTAGTCCCTATCTTCATCATCTGATTGTCGATGGGAATTTCTCCTATTTACAAGGCGGGGGGATGTATCTCGAAAAATCTAATTCCGTGATAGAAAACTGCGTGATAAGGAATAATAGGGCGGTAATTACTGGAAATGCTTTCTATTCTATGTCAGGTAATAATCAAATTATAAATTGTATAATAAACTATAATAATGTAGGCGTGTCCTGGTTCAGCGTGAAATGGAATTTTCAGGATTAAAAATTAGTTACCACTGAGGGGTTTTCAATCCCCTCAACCCTAAGATATTTTTTGTGGCTGTCAAGGTCAAGCCCTTCGGGTGCT
>JBAYHX010000085.1:0-10041 GCA_041665965.1 Candidatus Latescibacterota bacterium | reverse complement strand
CGATTTACTTTGGGTTATGGGCAATGATACTCTTTTGTAGTTATATAAATATAGGGAAGGAATATTTTTTGGAAGTATTCTGATGTCGGCAGCAAAATCAGAATTTAATTTACATTTTAATAGTATACGACTTGTATACAACCACTTACAGAGAGAATATATGGGAATCAGCAGGAAACTGATGACCGGAGATGAAGCGATCGCCAGAGGCGCCTGGGAAGCGGGCGTAAAAGTGGCGGCTGCATATCCGGGCACACCAGCCACTGAAATACTTGAAAATCTGGCTCGTTACGATGAGATTTACGCCGAATGGTCCCCCAATGAAAAGGTAGCTGTTGAGGTTGCCGGAAACGCCGCCATCGCGGGGGTACGTGCGATAGCTTCCATGAAACATGTCGGTTTGAATGTTGCCGCCGACCCTTTGATGACACTTTCCTACACCGGTATTGGCAGGGGATTTGTCATTGTAAGCGCCGATGATCCGGGAATGCATTCGTCACAGAACGAACAGGATAACCGGTACTATGCACAGTTCGCCAAAATTCCCATGCTGGAACCGGCCAACAGCCAGGAAGCGCTGGAGATGGTCAGGGATGCGTTCACACTATCCGAGGAATATGACACGCCTGTACTGATACGGGTCACTACTCGCGTGTGTCATGGGAAAAGCCCGGTTACTCCGGGTGAGCGTATCGAACAGGAAACAAAAGCTTTCTCCCGCAACACAGCCAAGTATGTCATGATTCCCGGACATGCCAGGAAACGTCATGTGGTTGTCGAAGAACGTACGCTGCGTCTCAGAGAGCTTTCAGAAAAATCCCCCTATAACCGTATCATAAAGGGAACCGGTGAAACAGGAATCATTACCTCCGGCGTAGCTTCGCAGTATGCTATGGAAGTTGCACCCGAAGCGGATTTCCTTCTCCTCGGCATGACCAATCCGATACCTTCGGAATTAATCAGAAAATTTGCCGCCACAGTCAGGAAAGTCTATATCATCGAGGAGCTTGAACCGTACCTTGAAGATCAAATCCGTGCGCTCGGAATAGAATGCATCGGGAAAAAAGTATTTCCACGGTGCGGTGAACTCAGTCCCGAGATAATCCGCAGGGGGCTTACCGGAAAGACTCCCGAAACAGTTGCTATTCCCAAAGACATACCGATACCCGCACGGCCTCCGGTCCTTTGCCCGGGCTGCCCTCATCGCGGTTTCTTCCATATCATCAATAAGAACAAGCTTTTTGTAACCGGCGATATCGGATGCTATACTCTGAGTGTCCTTCCTCCGCTGACCAGTATGGATACCTGCATCTGCATGGGCGCTTCCATAACCGGAGCCATCGGTTTTTCGAAAGCCTTCCGGGATCAGCCGGGAAAAAAAGCTGTGGCGGTTCTTGGAGATTCTACATTTCTTCATTCCGGCCTGACAGGGCTGATGGATACCGTATATAACAAGGCCAATGTGGTAACCTGTGTCCTTGATAACCGGACAACCGCGATGACCGGCCACCAGGAGCATCCCGGTACCGGATTCACGGTAAAAGGCGAGCCGACATATAGTGTAAAAATAGCCGATGTGGCGAGAGCGCTCGGCATTCAGCATATCTATGAGGTGGATCCTTACAACCTTGCGGAGACCGATGCAGCGGTCAAAAGCAGCCTTGCTCTGGATGTCCCGGCAGTGATAGTCGCCAAAAGGGCGTGCGCTCTGAAATGCAAAAATGTGGACTTTGCTCTTTCGGTTGTGGACCAGGATCAGTGCAAAAAATGCAATGCCTGTCTGAAAATCGGATGCCCTGCCATTGTAAAAAAAGGGGATGTAATCATGGTGGACAAGGGGATGTGTTATGGCTGCGGAATCTGCCGGCAGGTGTGCCCGTTCGGAGCGCTTATTGCGGTTGAATAAGAATTAAAAGAGCAGAATGAAAGAAAACAGAAAGCAGAACAAAAAAACGAACTCGGGAAGAAAAAAATAAAACAGGAATAATCATGAACGAAACAAAAAATGTTATCATGGTTGGAGTGGGGGGTCAGGGAATTATTCTTGCTTCCGAGTTATTATCGGAAGCAGCGCTTCTTGCGGGGTATGATGTCCGTAAGAGCGAGGTCCACGGGATGGCGCAAAGGGGAGGGAGCGTCTCGAGCCATGTACGGTTTGGAGAGAAAGTTCTTTCGCCTCTCATCGAACTGGGACAGGCTGATATCATGCTGGCTTTTGAAAAAGTCGAAAGCCTGAGGGCATGTGAGTACCTCAAGAGAGGTGCAACGATTATCATGAATAATCTCGAAATTATTCCCACTACTGTGTCTCTTGGCGCCGGAAGTTACCCTTCCGATGTACCCGGCTGCCTTCGTGAACTTGGTTTCACTGTTATCCTGGTAGATGCACAGAACAAAGCGAAAGAGGCGGGAACATCCAAAGCCGCGAATGTAGTGCTCCTTGCCTCCCTGGCTTCTTTACTCGAAATCGATAAGGAAATCTGGATGGAGGTCATTCGCCGCAGGGTTCCGAAAAAATTTCTGGACATCAATATTTCGGCATTCAACCTGGGGTACGATAGTTTAAAGGCTTGAAAATGTTTTAATTATTGGAGGGACAGGAGTATGATTTGGAACAAAGAGTATGAAACAATGCCTGTTGGAGAGCGGAAAAAGCTTCAATTCGAACGTCTCAAGTATGTTCTCAACAATTCTTATGAAAAGGTGCCGTATTATCGAAAATCCTTTGATAAAGCGGGAATCAAACCCTCCGATTTTAAAAAGCTCTCCGATCTGTCGAAATTTCCGGCAGTCACCAAAATCGACCTGAGAGACAACTATCCGTTCGGTCTCTTCGCCCTCCCTCTTTCCAAAGTTCAACGCCTTCATGCTTCATCGGGAACCACCGGAAAACCGATTGTCGCGGGGTACACGCGTAATGACCTCGAAGTATGGTCGGAAGTGATGGCGCGCACACTCTCCTGCGGCATGTGCACCAGTGAGGACGTGGTTCAGAATGCCTACGGTTACGGTCTTTTCACCGGCGGCCTCGGAGTCCATTACGGCGCCGAAAAAGTCGGAGCCACCATCATCCCCATTTCGGGCGGCAACACGAAACGTCAGGTGATGATCATGCAGGATTTCGGCACGACCATTCTCACCTGTACGCCGTCCTACGCTCTCAATATCGCTGAATTCGGCGAATCGATGGGCGTCGATATGACCAAACTCAAGCTGAAAAGCGGTCTTTTTGGCGCAGAACCCTGGACCAATGAGATGCGTCAGAATATCGAACGCCGGCTGGGTGTTACGGCGGTCGACATCTACGGTTTGACCGAAGTGATCGGCCCCGGGGTTTCCTCGGAATGTCAGGAAAAAAACGGGCTGCATGTATTCGACGATCATTTCTATCCGGAAATCATCGACCCGGTGACCCTTGAGCCTTTGCCTGAGGGTGAAAAAGGCGAACTGGTTTTCACCTCTCTCACAAAAGAGGCCTTCCCCGTCATCCGGTACCGTACCCGTGACATCACCCGTCTGTTCGGAGATTCCTGTCCCTGCGGAAGGACGCACATCCTGATGGAGCGGGTCAGCGGCAGAACCGATGATATGCTCATAATCAGGGGGGTAAATGTATTCCCGACCCAGATCGAGAGCGTGCTTCTGGCGCTCGAAGAAACAGAACCGCACTACCACATCCATGTTTACCGTGAGGGGAATCTGGATAATCTGGAAGTGTGGGTGGAGCTTTCCGAGCGTTACTTCTCCGATGAGATCAAACAGCTTGAATCATTGAACAAGAAAATCGCACATGAGATACAGAGCCTTATCGGGATTGCCTGCCGGATAAAACTGGTAGAACCAAAAACAATCGAACGTTCTGAGGGCAAGGCGAAACGGGTTACCGATCACAGGAATTTATAGGAGGTTCATGCCGTGAGAGTGAAACAAATCAGCGTCTTTATAGAAAACAGAAGCGGCCGTCTCCGTGAGGTTGCTGAAATACTGGGAAAAAGCAAAATAAATATCAGAGCCCTTTCACTTGCTGATACCAGCGATTACGGGATCCTGCGGTTGATTGTGGACAAGCCTCACGAAGCGCTCACGGTGTTGAAGAAGGCGAATTTTACTCTTTCCGAGACAGATGTGATTGCTGTGGAAGTAAGTGACAAACCGGGCGGTTTGGCGGATGTTCTCAATGTTCTTGGAAACTCGGGCATTAATGTGGAGTATATGTATGCCTTCGTCGAGAAATCCTCGGAAAATGCTGTTATGATATTCAGAATCGATGATATCGACAAAGCAGTAAAAGCGCTCAAAGCCGGGAATGTTACTATCCTTGACCATGGGCGAATTACAAGTATCTGAGACATTACTCCAAATCACATTGAGGAGGGATGTGTATGGGGTAACAACAAGAAATGCATGATGTTTCGAAAGCTGCTTATAACAATTTTAAGAGGAACTAAATGGAGAGATGCCAATGTTAAAGAAACTCACATTAGCCACTGCTTTAACAGCTATTGTATGCAGCTCCGCGCCAATCAACGCTTCAGCCGATCCGGTGCAGGTTCATGGATTTTTGCTCGCCCGCACCATAGTTACCAATAATCAGTATTCTGAACGCATCGACCGTTACGGATTCCAGTTTGCTCAGAAAGTGGATGATGAGTTTGACTGGTTGGTTGAGACGTATATTCATCCTACTGAAGCAGATGCTCGTTCGCGGCTCTACCTTGAAAGCGCATATTTGAACTGGCATTTGAAGAACAAGGTGCCCTGGGACCTCAATGTCAGAATCGGTAAAGGCCGGAATTATACCTACGGTATCACTCCGTCTTATTCAAACCGGAGAACGACAGATTATTCTCTTTACAGCGAAGCGTTCACCCAGATGAGAGTCGTCGGATTCCAGACCTTTTCCAATTTTGCAGACAATAAGATCCAGCTTGGTCTGTCGCTGATCAATCCCTATTCATCGAAATCAAGACCGGTGCCTGATTTCCCGCTCGGCAATTCCATTAACATCCCCATCTGCGACCGTGACAACGACATGAACCTTATCCAACGGGTTGGCGTATCAGCAAGATTGGGATATAAGGACACGGTGCCGGTTTTTGGCGCAATCAACGTGGGCGCAGATTTCTACACGTCCCAGACTGGATCAGACAAAACACTGACCGGTGTTACACAGGAGAATTTGGTAAGCCGCATGGGACTTGATGCAGAATTCAAGAGAGACTGCGGACTTATGGCGCAGGCCCAGTTCACCATTGCGCAGACACCCTGCGATCTGGATGGAGTCGCCGCAAACGGAACCGAGAAACTGCTCACCCACAACGGCGCCGAGGTTCTTGTTGGTTACGAGAAACCAAGTTACGGTCTGTATGCCCGTTACGGCATGTTGACGTATGATGATAAACTCCAGGATCTCAATCAGATCATGGTTTCGGCAGTCTACAAAGTTCGTCCGGCCATTCATTTCCGCCTCGAGGCGCTTATCAACGGCGAAAAAGAGGATGCTGCAAAAGGCTGGACAAAAGTTGACAACGATGTTCTCATGTTCGAAACATTGTTCGCCTGGTAATCTTGTATAATGAACTGATAAGGGATGCGATAATTATCGCATCCCTTATTGCGGAAGGGAATTATTATTTTGTTTTTTTTGCATAAAAACGGATTATTTTAATGGTTTCTCAGTCTAACGATAGTTCTATCACACAAACAGTATCCCAGGCTACAGTATCTCCCTCGGAGGGTTCGCTCTGGCGTCCCGGATGGTTTATAACCATGAGGTTTGCCGGAGTGGCCGGCGTTGTATTTGTGCTGCTCGTTTCCATGTTTGTATTACATATCAAAACCATTGATTATTTTTGGCTCTGGATAATAACTGCTTTTCTCCTGTTTACCAATGCAATCTATTACCTCTACTACCGTTCAGATTATCTGAATCTTTCTCTTGACAGTTCTTTACTGAAAAATAGATTTTTCTGCTTTACCCTGATACAGATAAACGTCGATCTGATTATTCTGACTCTTCTTATCCATTTCGGCGGGGGAGTCAACAATCCTTTCTTCATCTTTTATTTCTATTATATCGTTATGGCTTCTATCCTCCTGCCGAAAAGGGAAACATATCTAGAATTTGTTTTTGTGCTCATATTATTCGTTGGTATGTCGATTTTAGAGGCGACAGGCAGTATTCATCATTACAAACTCTTTCCCTACCTTTTTTATTCAAATCCCCTGTTTTTAACAGGATTGCTGACAGCTTTTTCATCTTCGCTCTTTGTCATGGTGTACTTGACCACAACTACCATGGACCGTTTGCGTATATATCAGTTGTGGCTCGAAAACTCTCTTCACGAACGCGACCGTCTGATGATGGAGAAATCGCATTTCCTCGATGTTGTATCCCACGATATAAGGAGCCCCCTGGCTGCCATCGAAACCACCGTGAATTCTGTACTCGATGCTTACGGTGAGGAGATGAATCAGGATTTGAAAGATACTCTTGAACGCATTCCGAAACGTACCCGTGATCTGAGCCGTTTTATTCAGAATCTCCTGAGTTTCTCACGGCTTCAGAATATGAACGAGATCAAGACTCATTTCAAGAATATCAATTTTTTACCCATTGTTACTTCTACCGTTGAAATGTATATGGATGAAGCGCTTGATAAAAAAATAAAGATGACAGTTCAGGCAGATCCCAAAACCCCCCAGATTACCGGAAGCGGCGAACATCTTGAACGGATGGTCGGCAACCTCATTGCCAATGCTATCCGTTACACACCGGAAGGCGGCTCGATAACGGTAAAAGTGGGCCATGACGATAAGGATGTGATTCTTACCGTTGCCGATACCGGCATAGGAATACCGGAAAAAGAGCTTCCCAGACTGTACAACGAATTTTTCCGCGCCAGCAACGCCCGAAAGTTCACTACCGCCGGCACCGGTCTCGGTCTTCCCATTACCAAATTCATCGTCGAAAAGCATGGCGGTGCTATCAATGCCAACAGTATCGAAGGTGAAGGAAGTGTTTTCACCGTACGCATCCCCGCTGTATCCTCCTGACACGAAGATGAAGAAAATTTATAATTATTCACACTATCGGGCCTCATGAAAAGATAGGACAAATAGTGGTAATTTGAAACTTTTTGCCCTCTCCTGCGATGATGGGTGGAAAGTATCTGGCATCGAAGGAAAAAAATCCTTATTATCCTCTTATCCTGGTAAATACTTTATTCTCGATTTCAATTGTATTCCGGTTTTCTGCATACGCTGTCTCAATATATATTGTTTTATCTTTGATTCACTCTGCAAATATTGTAGAATAATATATCATGGAAATAAACAGGAAAAAATCACGCGGAGATTGCTATGCTGGCCTGGTATCAGAACTACACTCCCATACTCCATAATTTGGCATTTTCTGCTCTCGTTGCGGCGCTGCCGGTTATCGTACTTTTAGGATTGCTGGCATGTTGTCGGGCAAAGGCTCATGTTGCTGCTTTGTTTGGATTGGCTTGTTCACTCTTGATCGCTATAGTTATTTATAGAATGCCCACTCCGCTTGCATTGATGGCAGCTGCAAATGGTGCAGCCTATGGTCTTTTCCCCATCGGGTGGATCGTCCTTTGTGCTATTTTTATTTATGATATCACAGTTAAAACCGGTAAATTTGAAATCGTTAAACATTCTATTGCCGGTCTGGCGGATGATAGACGCATTCAGACACTTCTCATTACCTTCAGTTTTGGCGCCTTTATCGAGGGAGCGGCTGGTTTTGGAACACCCGTAGCCATCTCGGCAGCTATGTTGATCGGGCTCGGTTTCAAACCTCTTCCGGCTGCGGGTCTTGCACTGATTGGCAATACGGCGCCAGTCGCTTTTGGTGCGTTGGGAACACCAATAATAGCTCTATCCGCAGTAACCGGTATCCCTATGGAAACATTGAGCGCCGCAGTCGGACGACAACTTCCGTTCTTTTCATTTATTATACCCTTCTGGTTAGTCTGGGCAATGGCTGGTTTTGGGGAAATGTGGGAAGTTTGGCCTGCCTGTCTGACAGCAGGATTGAGCTTTGCCATCACCCAGTTTCTGGTCAGCAACTATCATGGTCCGTGGATCGTGGACATTGCAGGCTCCATAGCGTCACTTTTTTCGATGATAGTACTGCTCCGTTTCTGGAAACCAAAAACTGTCTGGCGCTTCGATCACGATACCGATAACGACACATTGCCATCTTTAACCGGCAGGATCGAAAAACCGATGCATACTCCTGCTCCAAAAATTCAGTTATCCCGCCGAACAGTACTCGTCGCCTGGATGCCGTGGATTTTGTTATCGGTTTTTGTCTTTATGTGGGGATTGCCACAGGTCAAGGCATTGCTGAATAGTTTTAGCGGGATTTCTACCTTTAAATTTCCAGTTCCCCTTCTTCATAAAGCCGTTTTTCGCACAGCGCCAATTGTAATGCAGTCGAAAGCAGAAGAAGCAGTATTTACTTTTAACTGGTTATCGGCAACCGGAACGAGCTTGTTTTTGACCGGAATCGTTTCAGGTTTATTACTTGGTCTCAGACCACTTAATTTGTTTCGGATTTTTTTGGGAACACTCAAACGGGTTCGATTTTCGTTGTTGACCATTGCCGCAATGTTGGCGTTGAGTTTTACAACTCGTTACGCCGGACTGGATGCCACTATGGGGCTCGCATTTGCAAGCAGCGGGGTTTTATTTCCGTTCTTTTCTCCTCTCCTTGGATGGCTGGGAGTCGCTTTGACTGGAAGTGATACTTCGTCTAATGTGCTGTTTGGCAACCTGCAACAGATTACCGCCCAGCAACTGGGTATCTCACCAGTACTAACCTGCTCTGCCAACAGCTCCGGTGGTGTGATGGGCAAGATGATCGATGCCCAAAGTATCGTCGTTGCAGGAGTAGCAACAGGTCAACAGGGTGAAGAAGGCACTATCCTGCGGTATGTCTTTTTACATAGTATCATACTGGCAATGCTGGTTGGTGTTTTAATTCTTTTGCAAGCGTATGTATTTACCGGGATGATTCCGATATTTACCAAATAAAAGAAGATACGAGGCTTCACCCATGGAAGAACAACTGTTCGACTATCCTGTCGATGGAATACTCGATCTTCACATGTTTCAGCCGAAAGATGTCAAATCTGTGCTCTCCGAATACCTGACCGTGTGCCGTACCAGGGGAATTCTGCGTATGACTGTCATTCACGGCAAGGGTCAGGGGGTTCTGCGGGAGATTGTGCGTTCCTTTCTCAAAAACTCCCCCAATGTTATCGAATTTCACACCCCTTCCGATGCATCCGGATGGGGAGCAACCATTGCGATTCTCAAGCCGCTTGAAAGCAAAGAAGAATCGACTTGATAATCTCATTTGGTTCGGTTATTTTCATCTGAAATTGTCCTGAATTAGCGATCTATGGGTTTTCCTCTTCCTTCAAATGGGGGTATGATGACTGCAAAGATGATTCGTGAATCCTGGGGCTCACGAGCTGGAATCATTCTTGCGGTTGCCGGTTCTGCAATAGGACTGGGAAACTTTCTGCGGTTTCCGGTACAGGCTGCACACAACGGCGGCGGCGCATTTCTGATACCGTATTTCGTTTCTATCGTGCTCCTGGGCTTCCCGCTGGTGCTCATCGAGTGGACTCTTGGAAGGTATGGAGGATTGCATGGGTATGGAACCGCTCCCTCCATTTTCGCAGTTGCGACACGCAATCACTTCCTCAAATATTTCGGTGTTGTCGGAATCTTCGTTCCCATCGTTGTTTTCATTTACTACACCTATGTAGAATCATGGCTTTTGGGATTCGCATTCCAGTCACTGTTCGGAACGCTCATGAACGCCGCGGCGGACGGCTCATCCATGAAGGAATATCTCCTTGCATATCAGGGGATGATACAAAACTCCTGGTTTGAAGGAATTGGCGCCGCATATCTTTTTTTTCTCATAACATTCGCTCTCAATTTCTGGATCATTTATAACGGAATTCAGAACGGCATCGAGCTTTTTTCAAAAATCGCTCT
>JBAYHX010000084.1:0-10054 GCA_041665965.1 Candidatus Latescibacterota bacterium | reverse complement strand
GAAGGCCGCCCGCACCGGCGGAACCGGTGTAGTACGCCGCAAGCCGCAAATCTCCGGCTTCCCCCACCGTTGTAACACAAACATCGGCTATACCATCGATGCCGCGCATAACCGATTCGATTTCTCCGGGTTCGATCCGGTGTCCGGCGATTTTTACCTGATTGTCGATACGTCCCATAAACAGGAGGCTGCCATCCTCGTTCCATCGTACGCAATCCCCGGTAAGATAAATCCTCTTCGCGGAATCGCCGGGATGAGGAACAAACGCTTTCGCCGTCTGTTCCGGGAGATTCACGTAACCATGCGCCAGACCGCGGTCAGACACGCATAACTGGCCGGGCACCCCGACAGGAACAGCACGCAGGCTGCTGTCAAGCACCAGCGCTTCGGTATCTCCGACAGGCCCGCCGATAGGTATACCGAGCGGATAGTCGCCTTTGGGATCGACGGTAAAGACAGTGCTGCATATGGAATCTTCAGTAGGTCCATACCCATTCAGATACACGGCCTCGCGGGCGTAATGAAGGGCATCGTTTACATCTGCGGCTTCACCGGCAGTTTTGAGTACGCGTATTCCCGGCAGTTTTCTCCGCCTGAGCTGACGCAGATAGGCGGGCGGCAACAGGGTAAAAGTGACCTTCATGTTCCCGAGAAGATTAATAAAAGCATCCGTATTGTTGATTATATCCCGTTCGACCACCATAAGAGAAGCGCCATTGAGGAGCGCGCAGAATATTTCGTAAAGACTAGCGTCGAAGGAAAGCGAAGCGAACTGGGTAAAGCGGTCTTTTGATGTTATGGCAATTCGTTCGTTCAGGTCGCGCGCCCTGTTGACGATGCCCAGATGCTGGAGGAGCACGCCTTTGGGACGGCCGGTCGATCCCGATGTGTAAATGATGTACGCCGCATCGTCCGGTTTAACATCAACTGCATGCGGTTTTCCGGGAAAGCGTTTCGCATCGGCGATATCCAGACAGGTTATACCGCCCGGAAGGTTCTTTTCGAGGCCGCCGGATACGATTGCAGCAACTGCTCCGCAGTCATCCAGTATATGAGAGATCCGCGTCGGAGGACAGTCGGCGGCAACCGGAACATAGACGCATCCTGCCTTGAGTATTCCGAGAATGGCTATCGGAACATCCGTCCCGCGGTGCATGTGAACCGCGATTCGTTCTCCCCCGCCATAGCCGTGCGCCAAAAGCATGTCGGCTACGGTATTTGCCTCATAGTCAAGATCGGCGTATGAAATGCAGGAACCGTCGCGCATCACAAGGGCGCAGTCATCGGAATGCTTCCGGGCGACGCGCTCGAATTCACCATGAATGGTCAAGTCGGTATAGCCGCGGGGCCGGGGAAACTGGAATGATTCGATCAGCGACCGTTCCGCCGCATCGACAACATCCAGAGCCGAAACTGCCGTCCCCGGCAGCGTAAGCCCGTGATCGAGGAGAGCGCTGAGATTGGCGGCCATTCTTTGAATGCGGCCTTTCCGGAATATGACAGAATCGTATTCGATGGCAACGATCAGGCCGCCGGAGGACAAATTGAAATGAAACACCATGTCGTATTTGCTGATACCGGCGTCCACAGTAACCGGTTCGAACCGGAGACCGGTAACGGGCGGTTCCGCGTCGTCCAAATCCTCGACAAGCGTAATCCCCACATCAGATATGCTCGCCCGCGAAAGATCACGGCTTACATTCAGATCGGCGGCAAGAAGATCGAAGGGATAATCGCGGTGCGCCATCGCCTGCCCAACCTCTTCCACCGCCTCGTCGATCATTGCGGCAAACGGCTTTTCATCCGAAACCGTTCCCCGCAGCAGGATCGTATTGGTAAAATCACCGGGCATGCTCTCCAGTTCGGAACGTCCCCGCAGTGTTACGGGGGAATTGAGAATAATCTCCGTCTGACCGGTGTACCTGAAAAGGAGGGCGCGCAGACCGGCGACCAGTATCGGGAATAATGTGCGGCCGCTTCCGGCGGAATAAGCTTTCGCTTTGTCGAGGAGGCTCTGGGGAAAAGTATATGAGACCGTGGCGCCCCGATAATCGCGCCGTGCGGGACGGGGTCTGTCCAGCGGGAGATCGAGCCGGGGCAGTTCTCCCTTGAGCCGTTCGAGCCAGTACCGCCGCTGTGCATCGAATCCTTCAGCAGTCAGACGGGTGTTCTGCCAGTCGGCGTAATCACGGTACTGCAAGGCCGGAGGAGGCGTTGTCTCCTCTTCGTTCGCGGCGATCCCGCGATAGAGCTTCATTGTCTCATTCAAAATGAGATCGAGCGACCATGCATCGCAGATGCTGTGATGGATAACAAATACCAGCAGCGTCCCCTCGTTGCCGGAAAAAACACCTATCCGAAACAGAGGCCCCCGTTCTATATCGAATACGGTCTGAAAAAAAGCCTCAGCGATTCGGATAACATCATTCGCGGTTTCCGCCTGTTCGAGACGCTCCAGATGAATATCCGGTTCGGATTTGACCCGTTGCCGGAGTTCTCCCGCCTGCTCGAAGAAGACGGTGCGAAGGATTTCATGCCGCGACGCCACTTTTTTGAGCGCTCGATCCAGAATTTCGGTATCGAGTTCACCCTGAACACGATAACAGCCGGTGATGTTGAAAGCGGTAAATCCGGGAATCATCTTCTGGAGCATCCAAAGACGTTTCTGGGAATGGGTTGCCGGATAGTCTGGGCGCTCCGGCTGGGGCTGGATAGCCTTTAAGGATGAACTCTCTACCGCTGATTCGATCAGTTCGGCCAGGCGACGTACATCGGCGGTACGGAAAAAATCATGCAGACTGATTTCGATTTCGAATTCACGGGAAAGACGCCCCAGACATCGGATCGCCTGCATCGATCCTCCGCCGAGCGTATTGAACGATGTAAGAACACCGATTTTCTCTATCCCCAGAATCTCAGACCAGATGGCCGCGACCCTTTTTTCCGTTACCGTTTCGGGAGCCACATAATCCGAATCCTGATAGATGATCTCTTCCGGACGGGGCAGCGCGCGATAATTGATCTTGCCGTTGATGCCAAGGGGGAATCCTTCTATGCGCACGAAGAACGACGGTATCATAGCGCTGTAGAGGAACCGTGACAGGTGCTCACGAAGCGCCCCGCGGTCAACGGGTTGTGTCTCGGTATAGTAGCAGATGAGCGAGGTTTCCCCGTCCTCTCGGACATGGGGAATCACAAGCGCTTGTTTGACGCCGGGGTAGCTGTTGACCGCCTCGTCAACTTCACAAAGCTCGACACGGACGCCATTCACTTTCACCTGACGGTCCAGACGCCCGGCGAACTCGACCGAGCGGTCGGACATATACCTTCCCATATCGCCGGTGCGGTAGATGATGTCGCCGGGATCATTAGTAATCGGATTGGCAACGAATACAGTTGCAGTCAGCGCGGGGTCACGCAGATACCCTTTGCTGCAAAACGGTGTTTTGATGCAGATTTCGCCGATCTCACCGATCTCAGCAAGGCGGTTGTTCTTGAGGATGATGACCGCGGTGTTGCTGATGGGACGGCCGACCGGCATGATTTTTCCCGGATTCTCCGGAATAAAATCCAGACGGTTGAACAGCTTGGCGAGCGTAGTTTCGCTTGGGCCGTACAGGTTTATCAACTGCACGCCATCGCCCATGACTTTCCTGAACCGCAGAACATCCCGGCCGTAAACGGCCTCCCCGGCCAACATGACATACTGCATATTTGGCAGGAGGCGTTCCTTCTCCGGTATTTTTTCGAGTTCATCCAAAAGCAGCCGGAACATGCTCGGAACGATATGGACAAGGGTGAGTTCCTTCTCCATCACCCAGCCGAGCAGCGCGCCCGGATTCGTTTTGATGCTTTCCTCCGGCACTACTACCGTACCCCCGGCTGTCAGGGGCACGAAAATGTCTCTGAGCGACACATCAAAGGTCGTGGGTGCAAGGTTCGAAGCCCGCACCGTTTCATCGAGGCCGAACTCCGTCCGCTCCCAGGCCAGAAAATGAGCAAGCCCTTTCTGCCTGCCAAGCACGGCTTTGGGAACACCGGTTGTGCCCGATGTAAAGATTACATAGAGATCGTCGTCTGGGGCGGGAAGCTTCCCGGATTTCAGAAAAACGGAATCGGGTTCGACGGAATCGCAGCCTCCGGAGGGATACAACCGTACCGCGCCGTGCGGAGACATAACCATCAGCAGACGAGGAACGAATCCCGACCGCCCGGCGAACTCACGGTACACCGGCAGGTGAACATTGTCAACTATCACCACCGAAGGTTCTGCGAGAGCGAACATCCTGGCCTGGCGTTCATAGGGCGTTTTCGGGTCTACGGGCATGAATGCCCCCCCTGCTTTCTGAACACCGATTACCGAAGCGATGTACGCCGCGGAATTGGGTATAAAAACAGCGGCGATGCTCCCCGCTCCGAAATCATCCTGCACAAGGCACCCAGCCGCTGAATCCGCCGCATGATTAAGCTCCGCATATGTGAGAGTTCCGTCGGGCGCATCGATGGCAGTCCTGCCCGGCCAAAGGTCCGCAGCGGCTTCGAACATGCTTACTGGTATGCGTTTATCCATTATTCTCAATTCACTCCGGTATCATAATTCTTAATATCACTGTCTTGTATGAAAACGATTCACCGCTCCGGATTCCATGACACGATACCGTGTCATCTGTCCGGCATTCCGAACTCCCGCAGGAAGAGTCCGAATGTCATCACGATCATGAGCAGGTCGTTGTCGAATGTCTGGTTGATAGTAAAATTCTCCGTCGAATACATCTGTTTCAACCGCGCTACGGTAGCAGGATCGAAATAGCCCTGACGGTTTATCGTGTCGGGATCGAGCACCTCCTCGGCCCATGCTATGCCGCGGGTGATCAGATACGGGCTGCCCGGCGCAACGAAGCTGAATTTTTCGCGATTCAGTATTTCTGCCCCGAGATAGCGCGCGGCGACCTGCCTGAGTATGTGCTTTTCACGGCCGTTCCGCACCAGGAGTCCGGGATCCATGCAGACTGCCGCATCGATAACCCCGGTGTCGAGGAACGGATACCGGGCTTCCACCGATCTGCCCAGCGCCATACGGTCGCCGTGATCGCTCAGCAGATGATCCGCGAGCCGCAGCTTGAAATCAAGGTAACTGCGCTTATGGAACGGATGACGCCCCGCTATCCGCGAAGGATTGACAACCTGTGCGTTGATGCACTCGAAGGTGTCGAGCCCGCCGGCAATATCCGGGTGATAGAGAGCCTCCTTGATCTCGCGGAGAGGGTAAAAATCGCGCTCGTACATAAGATCGGGGTCGCCCCAGAGGCGGTTGCGGATATCCGCCTCCATCATCGATTCGACATACCCGAGACCTGCGGCCTCACGTCCCACATCCAGCCGGTATCCCACATACCCGGCAAACAGCTCGTCCGCCCCCTCGCCGGTCTGTACCACTTTAAGGCCATGTTCCCGGACGAGGCCGGACAGTATGAGCGAGCAGACATCGTATGTCTCCTTCAGGGGACACTCGGCCTGACGGATAACCTCCGGCATCAGGCGTTCGACATCCTCCGGACGGAATTCAACCTCATGGTGGATTGAGCCGGTTTGTTTTACCATGATCCGCTGGAACCGCCGCTCGTCGATATCCGGGTTGGAAAAACCGATGGAAAACGAATGCCGCCGTATACCGGGAGTCAGATCATGGATGAGTGCGCCTACCAGCGATGAATCAAGGCCGCCGCTGAGATAGAAACCCACCGGCACATCAGCCTGAAGACGGTCTCCGACTGCATGACGCAGCGCATCATCGAGCATTGAAACAGCAGCGTTCTCATCGAGGCCCGTTCCCCCGGCTTCGGGGTAGATCAGGTCCCAGTATTCCACATCCCGTACACTCTCCGGAGTTACCTCGATGTAATGCCCCGGCTGCAGGGAAGATATACCCTCGAACATAGTCCTTGGGCTGAGGATGCCGGGGAAGCTGATCAACTGGTCGAGTGCGGTCAGATCGACCCGTCTTTTGATGCCCGGATACGCCAGAATTGCCTTGATTTCGGAGGCGAATACAACAACGCCGTCATGGACAGTCCAGAACATCGGCGCGATTCCGACATGATCTCGTCCCAGATAGAGCTTCCGCACCGCATCGTCGTATACCGCATAAGCGAACTGCCCTTTGAGACGCTCCACAAACCCCGGGCCGTATTCCCGGAACGCATGGAGCACAACCTCGGTGTCGCAGTGAGTATGGAACACGTGGCCGTGTGACTCCAGATGGGCCCGTATCTCCCTCCAGTTATAGATTTCCCCGTTGCATGCACAAACGATACGACCGTCATCGGACACATACGGCTGCCTGCCACCGCTGAGGTCAACGATGGACAGACGTCTGAACCCGATAGAAAAGCCCGGCATAACATGAAACGCTTCGTCGTCGGGTCCCCGGTGGGCGAGCCGGGAGGTCATCGCCTCCAGAACGCCACTCTCCGGAAGTCTGCCCCTTTCACCGAAAAAAAAACCTGCAATGCCGCACATGATCAGAAATCCTCGCTGATATCGGATAGGGAACGGATAAACCGGTCACGGGAAAGATTGTTCTCGGATGAAAACATCGCGAAAAGCGATGAGACAGGGATATCGGGAGAACAGACGATGTGGCGAAGAGTCGTTTGCAGATCCCTGGCAAATGATTCCATTATTTCCTTCGGATAGACCGACCTGTCATATTCTATGATTCCGCAAAGACCGTCAGGCGAGGTTTCCATTTCGATCATGATCTCGAATTTTGCTTCGGATGAACGCGGCGTGTAAAACCGGCTAGCTGTCACCTCCGGCAGGTCAAAACGGTAATCAGCCGTATTCTGAAGGATCACCATCACATCGAACAGCGGATTACGGGAATCGGACTGTGCGCCGGCAAATTTGTCCGCCAGCAGGTCAAAAGGATAGAGCTGGTGGGCGAACGCATCCGAAGTGCGCCGGACGGACTCGCGGAGCAGGTCGCGGAAAGTCATGCCGCCGTCAACGGCAATGCGGATAGGCACTGTATTGAGAAAATACCCCGGCATTGTTTCGAATTCCGGGAGCACACGGCCCGCAGACGGCGTACCGATGACGATGTCTCCCGCCGAGGTGCGCTGATGCATGAGAGCCGCACACCCTGTGAGAATAGCCATAAAGAGGGTAGCGCCGTTTTCCCGCGCAAGCGCCTCCAGCGACTGCACAACGGAGGTATTGATACGTATATCAACAATGCCGGATGGCCGGACGCCCGTTCCATCATTCGCACAACGTCCCGGCAGCGAAAGTTCGGGCAGCGGCGGAACCAGCGCTTTGCGCCAGAAATCCAGATCGCGGGCAGCCTCGCTCCCAGAAAGATACTCTTCGTGCCAGACTGCGAAATCGCGGTACTGCCAGCCGGGTTTTTCCACCTCAGAAATTACGCTGCGGTAAATTCGTGACACCTCGTCGAGCATGAGAGCCGCCGACCAGCCGTCAGTTATGATATGATGGATGTTCAGCAGGCACAGATGGCGATTTTCATCGAGAGGTATCATGATCACCCGCACCAGAGGGCCTTTCGCAAGGTCGAACATGAACCGTGATTCCTCGTCCGCTCTCCAGATGGCAGCGCATTCGGGATCATCGCCGGAGATTCTATCAATGTACTCATAGTACAGGCTCTCCGGGCTGAACGTCTGCACTGTCTGATACAGTTCTCCACCCCGTTCATGAAAGGTCGTGCGGAGTATTTCATGACGTTTGACCAGTTCCATGAACGACCGGTGAAAGAGCGCAACATCGAGTGCGCCCTCGAATAAAAACATTTCTGTCATGGCATAGGCGGAACCGCCTTTTTGCGATGCAAGCCATATCTGTTTTTGCCCTGATGTCTGGGGGATTTCACGCCGCTTTGGTGTGTGGATCAGAGAGCGGAACCCCGGCTCCTCCGAACCGCAGCGTTCGATTGTTTCCGCGGTTGGATTCGAGAAGAAAGCCCCGAGATCGATGGGCAGCCCAAGCTCTTTCCGGCAGCGCGCCACTACAGCGACTGCATCGAGACTGTTGCCGCCCGCGGTGAAAAAGTTATCCGAAGGCCTCATTTCGGGATTTCCCGATAACTCGCGCATGATACGAAGGCACGGTGAAACCGGATATTTATCATCGCACGTTGTCTGGCGAGGAGTCAACTCACCGGCCGTGCGGACGAGTGTTTTCCGGTCGATCTTTCCGCTCGGCAAGACCGGTATGACGCTGGTCATAACGACAAAGCGCGGAACCATATAAGCAGGAATCAGAAGGGCTGACTCGCGCCGTATATCCTCGCTGTCGCCTTCACCGACAACGAAAGCGACGAGACTGTCGCCGTTGCTCTGAACAACCGCCGCCTCTGAAACTCCCTCGCACATCATGAGGGCGCTTTCAATCTCACCCGGTTCGATGCGGTGTCCGCCGATCTTGAGTTGTTCGTCGATCCGTCCCCCCAGTTCGATACAGCCGTCCGCCATCATGCGCGCGATATCGCCCGTGCGATAAACCCGCTGACCATCCGGGCCGAATGGTATGAACCGTTCACGGGTCAGCTCGGGGAGATTACGGTATCCGCGGGCTAGTCCCGCGCCGCCGATACACAGTTCGCCCCACGCGCCGTGAGGCACAGGACGCATATCATTGTCAACGATGACAGCGATGGTATTGGAGATCGGATAACCGACTGTCAGAGGCTGCCCGGGGAAAACACGTCCCGAGGTGCAGCCGATGGTTGCCTCGGTGGGGCCGTACTCGTTATGTATCTCCATGTCCGGTTTGAGAGCGAGCAAGGTATCGATATCTTCCCTCCGCAGGGCTTCTCCGCCCACCACGGCAATTTTTACGTTTGTCTGCTCCACTCCAAGACTGCCGATCATTCTAATATGGGATGGCGTCAGGTTGAGGACATCGGTCTCTGTCCCCGTCGAAACAGCAAGCGCCAGCGCTTCGGCGGTATTGCCTTCCGGAATCCGGAGGATGGAACCCATGCATAAGGGAACGAAAAGGCTCATCAGCGAAAGGTCGAATGCAAGCGAACTGGTCAGGCAGAAGTTGCCCGCGTCCCGTCCGAAAAAATAATGCTCGATTGCCCATACGACATAGTTGTACAGGCTTGCGTGCTCGATCTCGCAGCCTTTCGGCCTGCCGGTGGAACCTGAAGTATAAATGACATAGGCCAGGCTGTTCGGGGAAGGCCGCGGGAGTGTTGTGGCTTTACCCTTTTTACGCGGGGCTATGAGACTTGTAATGGGGCATTTTTTCTTCGCGTTCAGACGGTCGAAAAGGTCTCCCCCGCCAATCAGCAGACTGACATTGTCGGTATCGAAAATACGCGTTGCACGGGCATCCGGTCCGTCATGTTCGAGGGGGAGAAAAGCGCCGCCTGCTTTCAGAATGCCCAGAATAACTGCAACAACTTCCACTGAAGCCGGGGCGCAGACAGCCACAAGGTTTTCCGGACCGATGCCATACCTGGAGATAAGCATCTCCGCCGCATGATCGGATATGGCATTGAGTTCGGCATAGGTCGTCACTTGGCCGCCTTCGATGACAGCCGGAGCATCCGGGTGTGAGACCGTTATCGCATCGATGATATCGAGGACTGTTCCGCGTCCTTGATGTTCATGGTTATTATCGTTCCTTTGGGAGAACAGATCATGGAACTGGTTGTTCGGGATAAGCGGTACCGCTCCGATGAGCGCATCGGGATTTTCGCAGACGCTCTCTATAAATCCGGTATAACAATCCGCCCATGATCGGACAATTTGCTCGTCCAGCACAGTGGAATCGTATTCGAAGTCAAGGTATACAACGCCGTTTCTTTCGATGGCGTCAAGGCTTATATCAAACATGGCTCCCGGAATGGGAACCTCTATCTCACGGGTAATCATCCCGGACAGATCAAGACTGCGGTCGTCCGCAACCTCGAAGGTGAACATGGTGCCCACGACATCGGCTGTTCGGTCGACTATCAGTTCATAGGGCGCGTCCTGATGTTCATAGGCATCGGCGGAAACCTCGCGGACATAATTCAGAAATT
>JBAYHX010000083.1:0-10084 GCA_041665965.1 Candidatus Latescibacterota bacterium | reverse complement strand
TATCGGTGTTGCGGTGAGTTTTACAATGTCGCCCGCTATGTAATTCGGCCCTGGCTTGTCACGCGTGATGCTCCCTCCGGCCACAGGTTCATTCGTTACCGATAACGTATAGGTCGTCGTCTGTGCAAATACGGAGCTTAGTGAGAGGAATAAAAAAAGTATAAAAGTGGAAAACGAGTAGATAATCTTTATCATTATCGCCTCCACAATAACCGGATTTAGTTTAAGAGGCATCAAGAATATTCATAAGGAATAGGGAAAAAATAATTAGTATCACAATTCTTGTCAATAATTATAATTTTCATTCCCTTGTCAAATTTTGCCCATATTTATAAAAAAGGCAGAAGAAATTTTATGTATGATATTGATCTGCCCCCAGTCTTTGTACCACCACGAGAGTTAGTCTGAAGCATAGGTATGAGGTGGAGCGAAGCGGAACCGAATACCTATGCCAACAGGGGGACAATCGCCTCTGGGGCTGGAGGACGGTATCCCAAAGAACTGTGTGGTCGTATATAATTATATTCCCGCCGCCATCGTTCCACAAGTACTTTCGCTTCAAATAATGTGTCAAACACTTCCCGGTTCAGCACTTCATCTCACCGTACTCTTACCGCCACTAGCAATACATTTGCTATGTAACTCCGATCTCGCGCGATGCCTCAATCGCGGTTATGCCGTCAGATTTGAATATTGCGGTTTCTTTCAGTTTCCAATTATATCGAATTTCTCGACGATTTTATTCCATTTCCGGTAAATAAGATATGAAGCTCATGTCTAGTCCTACAAGCGGATTAATGGATATAGTAATTATATTTAATACGCAAAAAGTTGACAATATGAAAAAAGAACTTATTAGAGAAGAAGCCCAATTTTAGAATGGTTGATACTTTCGGTGAACTTTACACGCCCGATGAGGTTGCAGAGTATTTTAAGGTTGCACCCTCTACTGTTTACAACTGGGCGAAGACCGGAATAATCGAGGGCCACGTCTTATCTCAAGGTAAGCGGAAGTCCACAGTCCGGTTTGATCGGGATCAGATACAACAGTTTATGCAGCCCAAGAAGGGAAGTTCAAAATAATGATTCTTCCTGTTAAACACGGCTTTACTATATGCACCACAAGGTATATATTTTTATCGTGTGGTTACGCGGTTATAGCGAGGGGGTGCTCCTATGGCCGTATTAAAAAGAGGTAAGCAGTGGTATATCACCTATTATATCAAGAATAATGGAAAGCGCAAGTTTCGAATGGAGGTGGTTGGACCGAGGAAAGATATGGCCGATTCACTATTCAAGAAATACCAGGAAATGATTCGAGAGGGAATTGATCCAAGGAGCAGAAAGGAATTACCGAATCTTGAAACGGTACCTGAATTGCCAACAATTCCTGCACCGGTATCAAAAGAGATTCTGACATTGGAACAATTCGTTCCCATTTTCCTCGAACTTCACGGAAACAACCAGAGTGCAAGTATGCAGGAATCGTATAAGTCGAGTTTTGGTCACTTGATGCCTGTTTTCGGGAATGAAAAACTGGACAGCATCACGAAAATTATGATGCAGACCTACATGGCAAACCGGAAACGGGATAAAGCAAGTAACGCGACGGTGAATCGTGAGATAGCCTGCATGAAAGTAGTTCTTTCACGGGCAGAATTGTGGGAATATATCTCGAAGAATTCTCTCCATGGACTGAAACTCCTTAAGGAATCGCCAATTCGATAACGGTATCTCACCACTGAGGAAGCACAGCGGTTGATCCTCGCTGCGCCATCTTACCTGCGCGATATCATCATTATCGCACTTGCCACAGGTATGCGTCAGGATGAAATATTTTCGCTGAAGTGGGAGAGCGTTATTCTCAACGAACGATTCCGGCATGGCGAGATCACTATTATTGGAAAGGGCGGAAAGAGGCGTAATATTCGGATGAACCAGACAGTCTATGATCTGTTGGCTCGTAAGAGACGGGAAAATAACGGTGAATATGTTTTTGTTTCCCCAAAAACGGGTGACAAGCTGGACAATGTCAAACGCTCATTCGCCACTGCATTGAAAAAGGCTGGTATTTCGAATTTCCGATTCCACGATCTGCGTCATACTTCTGCATCCTGGATGGTGCAGGGTGGGGCCGATATTTATGCGGTTCAAAAAATTCTCGGACACGCTGACTTGAAGACTACTCAGAGATATGCCCACCAGTCGCCCGATTATCTCGAGAGTCAGATTGGTGTGTTGGACGGTTTTCTGGATCAGAAAAAAGTCCCCGATGAAAAACCGCAAATTAAGATTGCTATCTAACCCGTCGGAAAAGTAATAGCAAATCGTTTAAAAAATAATAGCAAATCACGTTTGAGGCAAAAAAAGAGGGCTTACTCAAAGTGCGTAAACCCCTACTAATCAATAAGTTATTTTGGTGGAGCTTACGAGGATCGAACTCGTGACCTCCTGACTGCCAGTCAGGCGCTCATCCCAGCTGAGCTAAAGCCCCACGCACAGAGAATAATACCAAATAGAGAGCAAAGAGTCAAGTGGTTTTCGCTTCCGTGGGCAGATGAACGAAAAACTCATCTTCATTGATTATTTTCACTCCAAGCTGACCAGCTTTATCGTATTTCGAACCCGGTTCGGCGCCTGCAACGACATAATCGGTTTTTTTTGAAACCGAGGAAGAGATTTTACCGCCCAGAGCGATGATTTGCTCCGTGGCCTCGTCACGGGTCATTTTTGAAAGACTGCCGGTGAGAACGAATGTTTTTCCCGCGAAGAATTCTTGCTCAACGATCCTGCGGGGAGACTTGTTCTCAAATGGCAAACCAAGAGATTTCAGACGGTCGAGCAGGTTACGGTTTTCATGGTTAAGGAAAAAGTTGTATACACTTTCCGCTATAACCGGTCCCGCATCCGCCATTTCCTGAAGTTTATCTTTATCGGTATTCATGAGCGCATCGATCGATCCGAATCGTTCAGCGAAAAGCCGTGCGGTACGGGTACCAACATGACGGATTCCGAGGGCGAAGAGAAAATGCCAGAGGTCACGGTCTTTGCTGGCTTCAATGGCACTGATGATATTTGAGGCGCTCTTTTCTCCCATCCGTTCAAGCGCTGCAATTTGATCCATTTTCACCGTATAGATATCCGCAAAATCCTTCACCAGTTTCGAATCCATAACCTGTGAAACCAGCGCCGGCCCGAATCCCTCGATATTCATCGCCTCACGGGAAGCAAAGTGGAGAATACTGTTTTCCACAACCGCTGGACATGCAGCGTTTACACAGCGGATATCAACCTCTTCATCGATCCGGACAAGTTTCGAATCACATACGGGACATTTTTCAGGAAATACTATCGGGTGTGAATGGGGTGGGCGTTTTTCCAGTACAACGGAAGTCACCTTCGGTATGACATCCCCGCCTTTTTCAATAATAACCGTATCTCCAATCCGGATACCCTTGCGTTCAATTTCCTGTTCGTTGTGAAGGGTTGCACGTCCGATGGTAGAACCGGCCAGAAAAACAGGGTCAAGGTCTGCGACCGGGGTCACCTTCCCTGTTCTCCCTACCGAAAAAATGACATCACGGATGATCGTCTCTGCCTGGCGTGCTTTGAATTTAAATGCTATCGCCCCCCGCGGGCTTTTCGCCGTAGTTTTGAGACGGTCGAACTGATCAAGGGAATTGACCTTTATCACCACACCGTCGATGTCGTAAGGAAGGGTTTCACGAATTTTTTCGACCCTCTGAATAAAATTCATTATTTCCGGCAGGGTATCATGTTTCTCCATGTACCCGTTGACCGAAAACCCTAGTATTTTCAATGCCTGTAATTGAGCATGCTGGGAGTGTTCCACCGGCAGCGGTGTTGTGACCCCATAGGTAAAAAATTTGAGATTGCGGTTTTCCTGGATTGTCGGATCAAGAGCTTTCAGCGAACCGGCAGCAAGATTACGGGGATTTGCGAATGTTTTTTGTTCCGCTTCACGGCGTTGTTTATTAATCTTTTCAAATTCTTCCCTGTCCATATACACTTCACCGCGCACCTCGAAGACAGGGGGAACGCCGGTCAATTTCTGGGGGATCGAACGGATGTTCTGTACATTTTCGGTAACCTCATCCCCGATATTGCCGTCTCCACGGGTAACAGCGGCTTCGAGTTTTCCCTCATTATAGATGAGCTCCAAAGCAACACCATCGATTTTGAGCTCACAGTTGAAAGATACCTCTTCACCCGGCAGTTCTTTCTTTATCCTTTGGTAAAACTCTCCCAAATCTTTTTCGGTATAGGTATTCGAAATACTGAGCATGGGAACTCTGTGCTTACGTTTACGGAATTCGCGGGCCAGGTCGCTGCCCACCTGCATGGTCGGGCTTTCTTTCTCAGCCAGCTCCGGATGCGATTTTTCCAGAGTTTCAAGCTCCCTGGCAAGAGCATCGTAACCCTCATCCGGAATAGTCGGCTGCGAAAGAACATAGTAACGATAATCATGTTCTTTTATGATTCGCCGTAAATACTCTATCCTATCTCTGACTTCCATATATGCCTGTTCTTTTTCACAAATTCACGGACCGAGTTAAAAAATATTACAGCGAAAGGCGTTTTGTAATCAGGGTATGTAATATCGAGCGGGGTGAATGTACCGCCAAGGAACCGGAGTGTTGTTTCCGCATAAATTCCTTTCCCGATATAAATACGGTGACTGTAATCTTTCGTAGTGGCAAGCACTAACTTCGAAAGGGTGATATACCCCGGATCAATATTCACCCTGCGAGAATTACTGCCGTCTTCACGCGCAAATTGCAGTTCTATTTCATTGGTGTAAAGTTTGACATTCGGGAGCATTTCTAAACTCAGGGGAAGTTCGAAACAAAAAAACTGTTTGCGGAGATTTTCTCCCATTTCCGTTGTATAGTAATCTGTCATGGAAAAATCAAAAACAGGACTCTCCATTGCCAGCGGGCCGTATTTTTCCTTGAGAATATTCAGGACATGATCTAAAAAATAATCTTCGCTGAACGTTATACCCGCGATCAAAGCGGCAGGAAGGACTTCCTTGATTTTTCCCATACGACTTGCTTCCCTTATTTGTTCTGCCGATAGTGAAGATTTTCCGCGGCATCATAATAAGCAGGATCCTGAAACGGTTTGCTCTGGGCTTTTGTAAAATCAGGATCATCCTGTCCGATATCGTCAAACCAAAATACCGGCGCCCCGAATTTTGTTATCAGATAGTGCTGCAAAAATTGCATTTTTTCCGGATTGGACCGTAATGCCTGGGAAGAAATTTTTTCTCCTCCACAGATCGTACCAGCAACACCGGCAGCTTCACCGACAGCCCATTCGATTTCTGGTGTTTTTAGAGCGCTGGCGGCAATGTAGGTGGCTCCTATATTGCCGTTTGCTACCAGTACGTTTTCAGCTTTGACCGGAATCAAAGCCCCGAATGGAATCTGAAATGGTTTGGTTTCAATAAATGCTTCCTGTCCATCTGTCTTTCTCACTTTAAGATACGTATATCCGATGCCGATAGAATCATTGAAAAATTTTGCCCGTGGCCCTTTCTGATTTTCTGCCGAAAGGTCATCTTCACTTATACGGGTTACCGGCACGATACGGCGGGGTTCTTTCATTACTGTAAATTGGTATCTGTCTGTCTTCTGGGGAGCATTGATCTTTTTGACATCGAAAACCGCTGTCTGATCGCCGATTTTTTTCTTTCCATCTACTTCATAATCAGGGCATATATAGAACTCTTGGAAAGAGAGAGAGTCGGCTTTATCCGGGGCATGGGGCTCATGGGTTTCAGATTTGCTTTCCATGCCTGCCACAGTTTCGATACCGGTCATTGTCAGAAGGTCTCCCTGCTCGCTGGCATCAATAAAAAACCAGCCGCTCACCATATCTACGACTTTATTATCAAGATCAATCGTAAATATTGAGGCCACCCTATTTTTAATGGTTTTGACCTCAGCAATTTTATGACGGTATAAAATGGTCAATTTCCCATTTTTCTCGTTTTTCTCAAGCATTTCATTTATAACATCGAGCGCTGCTTCTGTCTCAAAACAAAAATTTCGGAAACGAAAATTACTAAGAGCCGGGCTGAATTCAGGTGCTATCGAGGGAGGTCTCCGTGATTTATTTTTATACCAGTCCATCATTTTCGAACGGAATATCTTATAATTTCGTGAGGAGCCGGTTTTTTCAACTAACTCGCCCTCTGCGAAAGAAAGAGTATCATCTCCAGCAAAACAACCGGTGATTTTGTCCGATTCTTCAACGAGTATTACTTCACGGCCTGTGGAACAGAGTGCAAGCGCGGCGGCTATCCCGCCCAATCTGCCGCCTAAAACAACAAAATCAGCTTTTTCATAAAAATTTTTCGTTACCGCATTTTTTCCGGATATGACAATCAGTTTTTGGTTTTTGGCATCAAATGCCCTCAAAACCCGTACTTCTTTTTTACTGCATCCCCCTGCAACGATCCCAAAAACGAAACAGACAAGAAGCAGATATTTCAGTGCTTTTCCACTATTCATCGTTATCCAAGATTCTCCTTATACCAGGCAAGAGACAGTTTCAATCCTTCTCTGACATCGATAAGGGGATTGTATCCGAAATCCCTGCGCGCGGCCCCTATATCAGCAACAGAATTCCGAACCTCCCCTTCTCGCCCGGGCATATATAGAGGTTTGAGATTTGAACCAAGCTCTTCTGCAACAATCCCATACAATTCATTGATAGAAATACGGTTTCCGCAGCCGACGTTATATGCTCTGCCGCCGGCATCCATCGGGGCATGTATTGCCGCCCGGATGTTTGCATCCACCACATTATCGATATAGACAAAGTCGCGTGTCTGACCGCCGTCGCCGAAAATCACCGGTCGTTCCCCCCTGAGCAGAACCGATACGAACAACGGGATCACTGCTGCATAAGGGGATGCCGGATCCTGACGTTTTCCGAAAACATTATAATACCTGAGGCTGATAATGGATATGTCAAACACCTCGCTGAAAGCTCTCGCAAACATTTCCCCCGCTGCTTTCGATGCTGCATACGGGGAAAGCGGACAGAGCGGCATCGATTCCACATTGGGCAGAATCTCGGAATTTCCATAAACCGAAGTTGATGAAGCCCACACCACTCTTTTTACATGGGCGTCACGCGCTGCCAGAAAAACATTGGCAGTGCCGGTAACGTTTACTTCATGGGTTTCTTTTGGATCCTTGATGGACTGCGGAACACTGCAAACGGCGGCCTCATGAAAAACGTAGTCTGCCCTGCGGCAGGCCAGACTGCATGTTTCCGGATCGGTGACAGTACCCTCGATAAATCGGAAGCGGTCATTTTTCAGGAAGGCTTCGATGTTCCCCATTTTTCCGGTCGAGAGATTATCCAGAACGACAACCTCATTCCCCTCGCTCAATAACCTTTCCGTAAGGTTAGAACCGATAAAACCCGCACCGCCGGTAACCAGACATTTCATACTTTATTCCCTGGATATGTTTTCATTGAGAAATTCGTTAGGAGACAACTATTTTTATTGTTTTATTCTTTGTAAAATAGCCAAATATACCCCATCAGACAACAGTATTTCCTTTCACTATTTTTTTTGTTGACTCTTTGGGGCGCTACCGTTAATCTTACGTAACAATGAGTAGTATTCTTTCCTTTTCCATTCAGGAGGATACCTTTGTATCCAGTTTCAAGAAGAAATTTTTTACAGCAGTCAGCTTCTTTCTCTTCATTTTCCCTTGCATCCCTCTTTTTGTCCTGCGGATTCACCGGAAAATCTTCCGGAATTCGATATCTCGATTCTTTACAGCATGTTGTTACAAAAATCCGTAATAAAGAAATTTCCCGTATCCGTGACGCTGCCAATCTTTTCGCCCATGCGCTGATTATCCGTAACCGCTGCTTCCTGGCTGTTTCCGACCCTGCGAATCCGGGATATTTTGCTGAAGGCAGCCCCGGGCTCCCCCCGGTTTTTGTTCTCATCCGCTCAAAAGAGATGGCTGGCACTATTCGTGAAGGGGACGCTCTCCTGACAACAATTGCCGGTGAAATACCCCGTCAGGCAAAAAAAAATAAAGTTTCTGTGGTTGGTCTGACTTCTCCCGGTGTGCTCGATGATTACAGCCCGGAACAACAGAAAAAACACAGCGGACTCATGAAATTCGGGGATTCCGCCAGCCTTTTGCTCCATACCCACCTTTCACATATGGACAATCCTGTGCGGACTCATTCGGGAAAATCGGAGATATCAGCCGGTACAGGCCCGGCGCTCCTTGCTGTCATCACAGCACTGGCTGGTGAAATCTACCGAAGATCGGAAGGAATCGGTCGAACGGGGAGTTATCCGTCCCATGACGCAATTCTTTTTCTCGACGCCATTCTCCACCGCCTGAAAAGTGTCATAAAAGAAAGAGAAAATCTCCATAAGGCTGCTCTCCTTGCCGGGGAAAAAATCCACCGGGGAGGAACTCTCTGGCTTTACGACGGAAGGGGGATATTCGCCCGTGAAACAAGAGAGGATTCGGGGTCTCCCGGCTTTGCCAAACTCATCACACCTGTAGGAATTACCGATGGCACGCTCCGTGAAAAGGACGCGCTTATTTTCGCTTCCCTTACATCGAACGCTCCGGAAGAAATCCATCTTATCAGGATGGCACGGGGTATAACGAATGGAATCGTTACCATCTGCCCCCACAAGGAGAGCGGAGGATACCGCCTCTACAGGGAATCGCCTTCCGGTCTCGATAATTGGAGCCCGGAGAAGGAAGGCATCGTGCAATTCGATAATGGCGCAAGGACATACCTTCACACCGGCGCTGTCATAAATTGCGGGCTTTTTTGGGCGCTTATCGGAGAAATCAACGATTTCCTGGATTCGCGGAAATAAAGAAAAAAAATGAACCACGAACCACACGAAAATCACGAAAGAAAATAATAGTACATGGTACATGGGGATAGAAAATAATTTTCATGTATTTCGTGCTTTTCGTGGTTTAATTCAATCCTCGTATATTTGTTCTACTATGAACGCCTCATGCCCTTTTCCGAGCCGTGTCAGGATAACGACCGCGTGTCCCGAGCCTTTCAGCCGGAGTTTGCTTATAACCTCTTCGGGCAGGAGCGGAAATCCCCGTTTTTTTACCGTGACCCTGCCGATATCGAGGGCATTCAGTTCCCCGGAGAGACGTTTCAGGTTGAATTTCATCTGCTTCAGAACCCGGTAACCGTGAAAAAAATCATCACGGATGATCCTTTCGGAAATTGTGTAGGCTATCTCACGGCTGAGGAGTTTCATCCCGAGACATGCGGCTTTCCTCCCCAAAAGACCGGAACGGATAAGCGCGGGATCAGGTTCGTAAAGGTAATCTCCCGCCTCTCCGATCTCCGCTTCCTCTTCCGGCAAATCCGAATCACAGAGAAATGCATTCCGGTCAAGCAGGCTCACCGATACTTTGCACCTGCCCAGATTTCCCGTCCATAAAACCGCTTCCTTGAGACCTTCCGAAGTCGACACCCATTCCAGCTCATGCGCTATGTTCACATTCTCTTCACGGATCGAAGGCGGCAGTTTTACCGCTCCCGCCGGAACTTTTTTCATGAGTTCTACAACGCGATCCAGAGGAGGTTCCATAGCAAAGGGATCAAGGGTTCGCCTGCCGCCGGGACGCCGTGAGGGATCGATAAAAAGCGCATCGCATTCATTCAGGACGCCGGGCAGTTCGAGAATATCACCCTCAACCATTCGAGCATGGACGCCATGAAGCCGAGCGTTCTCTTCGCAGAAGAGGAGCCGTGCGGGGTCTTTGTCTACACAGATGATAGTTTTAACCGCAGATCCAAGAGCAATGGCATCCCCCCCGATTCCGCAGCAGGCGTCGCACACTGTTCCCAATCCACAGAACCGCTCAGCCCGGTGTTTCGCAACCTCTTCATCTGTCGCCTGCTCAAGAGCCTCACGGGTGAAAAACATTTCTGCGACGCGAGCAAATTTCTTTTTGCCCCGTTCACGGGCTTCCGCCAATTCCACCGCCGAGCTGAGGAAATCGCGGGGAATCTCCGGAAACAG
>JBAYHX010000082.1:0-10108 GCA_041665965.1 Candidatus Latescibacterota bacterium | reverse complement strand
TTTCCTTGAATGCCGCTTCGTATCACATCAACAAAGGGTATGAGAGCATCATGAGCCATCGTGCGACGGTCGGTGCCAGTGACTAAGGATACCTGACTGGATGGAGATTGTACTGCGGGGGCCGTATTTCCCTGGAATGGATATGATAAAACAGAACCCGTTGCGCCGATACCCATTTTAAATATAAAATCACGTCTGTTAATCATTTAGATGATTCCTTAAATTTTATTGCCTGATTTTTGGCAAAAAATACTATTGTTTAGTCATAATAATAAGGAATTTAAAACAAAATAACAAATAACAAAAAGACATAACGATTTTGTTAAAATCTATTCTTCCGGCGGTTTTTTGAATTCCTTCCGGTTGGACAACGTAAGAAACCCAATACCCCCTGCAATCATAACAATAACAAAATACATCAGACGATCCAATCCTGCCGAAAGTCCGGAAATGCCCGCATCATTCCCCAGTATCCCCGCAGTCCAACCGCTGGCCACCTCGGCGATACCCATGCCTCCGGGAATAATTGTAGCCACACGGAGGAAATTGCCGACCGTTACCACGACAATGCTGCCCAGAAGGCCGGCATGAGACGAAAACATAGATACTGTTACCATGAAACGCAAGGCAGAAAATAGATAATAAAATAGTTCCACTATGACGAGAAGAGAGAGCATCCGGTAATCCGAATAGATGAATTTAAGCGATGAAAAGAAATTTTCTATAAATTTTGGTAATTTTTTACATGGCAGGTTGATTCGTGTGAACAGAATCAGAACGGCGGTTATTACAATAACGAGAATAAAAAAGAGCGGGATCATTGGATCGACTGAATAACCAAAGAAAATATAAATAATGGAGACCAAAAGTCCAAGCGCACCGGAAGAAAATACCATGACAACGATATAGGATATAAGGAATGCAATATATGAGTTGAAAGAGATATTGAACCGTTTGGAAAGATAGTATCCACCGCTGAATGTCCCTGCTTTGAGAATCATGTGATTTACAGCCTGCATCAGGGTAAACATATGCCATGCGCCGGACTGCCCGAGGTCATGACCGATTTTCTTTACCTGGATTCGAAGACGGGTGGATTCGCAAAGCAGCGTGCAAATATTCAGGAGAAAAAGGAGAGAAACATTCAACCAGGTGAAATGAGCCTGGCTGGCAAAACGATCATAGTTCGCGTAAATATACCATCCGCCAAAACCAAATATGGAGAGCAGTAACGTATATGGGAATACTGCGATTAATTTGTTTTTCATTCGAAAAAGGAATCTATCAGTTTAGGATTATTGTCGTAAAAATATTTTGTTGCTTTTGCTGGAACTAAAAACCTTTGAAAATCATAGATAGTACCAACTGTATTCTTTTTATCCGCAAAGACATTCATAACAATATGCGTATTATACATTCATGGACAGCTATCAACTCACATTTGCTCAATAAATTTCACTACACCCCGGTGCGAACTTACTTCGACAAGCTCAGTGAGATTAACTTGCATTTTATTCAATCAATTTTGATATGCCGCCGGATTTCAGCGATTTCTGGCTGGCGGAAAGCACTCTGGTGACCATGAGCCCGTTACGGCCGTCGCTCAAAGGTGTCAAATCTTTTTCAATGCACTCGATAAAATGTGCGCATTCAAGTTTCAGAGGCTCGGCCATTTTAATTCCCGGAATGGTAATGTCGCCATCCCGAAGAGAAAGGAATTCGCCATAGGAAGAATATTCGGACGAACGATCTACTCCCTTATCGTATATTTTTACTTTTTCCTGAGGTTCCATATCATCAAAGAAAATCATTTTTTTCGAGCCAACAACGGTTACTCTGCGGATTTTATGGGGATCGAGCCAGCTTAACTGGATATTGGCGATTATACGGTCATGAAAATGAAGAGTAAGGAAAACCACGTCTTCTATTCCATCCTGAAGATAACTCTGACCATGAACATTTACCGAAACCGGTGATTCGCCAAGAAGGTGAAGGGCTACCGATATGTCGTGCGGCCCAAAAGAAAGAAGAGCATTTTCATCGCTTCTGACTTTTCCAAGGTTTAATCTCTGGCTGTATAGATAATAAATATCACCTATCTCTCCGGAAAGTATCGATTTCTTTATAGCGGTTATACAGGGATGATACAGGAGGAGATGCCCTACCATAAGTTTACGGTTTTTTTCTTCGGATATTCTAACCAGTTCAAGAGATTCATCGGTATTGAGTGTCATAGGTTTTTCGACAAAAACATGCTTCCCGCGAAGAAGGGCTTCCTTAGCAATTTTGTAATGTGTCGCAGCAGGAGTTGAAATCACAACTGCTCTAACTTCACTGTCATCAAATATGGTATGATAATTGTCGATAATGGTTGTATGGGGATACTGACGGGAAAGATTTACGATAACTTCCGGAGAAGTATCGGCAATATACCGCACAGTACAAAGCGACCCGAGAGTTTGAAATGTGCGGATAAGGTTTTTTCCCCAATATCCGGCTCCTATGATTCCGATATTCATGTGCTCTCATCCCCTTATAATAATCTACTCTTCATCTAGCTGGTTTTCAGTACGGGTTTCTTCCAGTTTTACCGATACTTTGGAAATTCTGTTTCCAACGATTTCTTTAATGGTAAAGGCTACATTATTCCATATAATTTCCTCGCCGCTTTCCGGAATGGAACCGAGAGTATGGTAAATAAAACCGGCAAGCGTATCGAAATCTTCATTCGGTATGTTGGTATGGAGAATTTCATTAACATCATCGATATTGAGGCTTGCATCCATAACAACCGTTCTGTTGTCAATCCAGGTAAAAAGAGCATGTCCATCTTTATCGTATTCATCCTGTATGTCGCCAACAATCTCCTCAAGAAGATCCTCGAGCGCCACAATCCCGGAAGTGCCGCCGTATTCATCGACAACGATCGCAAGATGAACCTTCTCTTTTTTCATATCACGGAGAAGCTCGGAAATATTTTTCGTTTCGGGAACGAAATACGGTTTACGCATTATGTTTGTTATGGATATTTCCTGTGAAACATCTTTTTCCGATAGAGGAATGAGAAGGTCTTTCGAATAAATCACACCGATAATATTATCGATGCGCCCGTCATAAACAGGGATTCTGGAATGTGCCTCATTTTTGAAAAGGAGAATTAACTCATCAATAGAGATATTCTTTTCCGCCGCCGCAACGTCCATCCGCGGCACCATCACTTCACGAACGGTTGTATCATAAAAGTTAAGGATACTCTGAATCATCTCTCCCTCTTCCTGCTCTATCACTCCGGACTCGCTTTCGGATTTGACCATTTCGATGAGTGCATCTTCTTTGGCTGCCATTTCTGAAGTTTTTTTTATGGATACAGAAAGAATGAAATCACAGAAAAAGGTCAGAGGAATGAAAAGGTAATAAAAGATTGAAACAAATGAGGCAAAGAAGGGAACACTTTTCTCATTTTCCCCTACCGAAATGATCTTTGAAAGAATTCCATCGGTCAGAATGAAGAACGCCAGTGCAAAAACAAAAGTGAAAACCCCTATGCACCATGTGTTCAAACCATTGGTTTTTCCCATGCTGGCAATAAGTAAATAGAGAAGGATCGTACCGCCGGTGATGGAAATAATCCGCCCGGATTGCAGCATGAGATGAAACCGGCGTTTATTGGAGGTTATTCCAAGAAGCGTATCGGCTCCTGTGATGTTGTTTTCATGAAGTTTTTCCAGGGAATCGCGTGAGATTGAGCCTACCGACTGTTCCGCTCCTGAAAACATGACAGATGCCAGCAGTGAGATGATAAATCCAATAAACATGAAAGCTGTTATCACTTCCGGCTCCCTGCGTTAAAAAAGGTTTTAACCAGTTTTTCGGTTATTTCGAGCATCGCTTTATATTTTTCTTCCGTATCATGTACCTTTCCTGCAATATGAAGGAGACCATGAGTAATGAGACGAACCACTTCCTCTTCAAAGGGAACCTCAAGCTCACGCGCCTGCTGACGGGCTTTATCAAGTGATATATAAACTTCCCCGTTGACGCCTTCAGGTTGATCATTGTCAAGGTTGAAGCTTAGAACATCGGTTGTACCCTCGCGATTCTTGTACAAACGGTTCAATTCCGCCATGTATTCATCGCCGATGAAAATTATGTTGTACTCCCCTGCCGTAATACCGTATTCCGTCAGAATATCACGGGCATATTTTATCAGGCGCTCATTATTCACCGGCAGGTTTTCATCTATCTCATCACCAAAGAATATATTGATATTCACCATATATATCTCCACCTGCATTTACTCTGTATCAGGAAAATCGTTGCCATTACCCATCATCTTTTTCAGGATCTTTTTTTTCATGTTTTTGATAAGCATCGATGATGTTCTGAACAAGTCTGTGCCGTACAACGTCATGGCTGGTCAAACGAACAAAGGCAACCCCTTCTATCCCGCCAAGAATGGATTCAATTTCCACAAGCCCCGATACTTCATGATGAGGAAGGTCAATTTGAGTGATATCACCTGTTATCACCACCTTTGAATTTACCCCGAGTCTGGTGAGAAGCATTTTCATTTGACGGGTGGTTGTGTTCTGCGCTTCATCAAGGATAATATAAGAGTCGGAAAGGGTTCTGCCGCGCATATATGCAAGAGGAGCAACCTCGATCACTCCCTTTTCTTCCAGTTTCGAAAGTTTTTCAGGGCCGATTGTATCGAAGAGAGCGTCATAAAGCGGCCTGAAGTAAGGCTCCACTTTATCTTTAAGATCGCCGGGAAGAAATCCCAGATTCTCTCCGGCCTCAACCGCCGGACGGCAGAGTATTATTTTCTGAACCTCGTGATTTTTCAGCGCGGCAACCGCAACCGCTACAGCAAGATATGTCTTTCCCGTTCCGGCAGGACCGATACTGAAAACGACATCATTCTCTATCATTGCGGAAAGATAGACGCATTGTCCCAGTGAACGGGGTTTGACGAGACGATTCCCCGCGTTAAGAACAACTGTTTTCAAACCTACACGGCATTCGCCGCCGCCATTTTCAAGATACTCCAGTGCTGAGGACAGGGTGTGTTCATCAAGGTGCGCTCCCGACTTGATGAGGGAATCCATTTGATTGATTATTTTTAAAGCCTGTTTTGCAGATGTCTTTTCACCAATAACTTTAAGAACACCGTCACGGCATACTATCTGCACGCCATACCTGTTCTCTATCGCCTTTATATTTCGATCTCCGCATCCGAATAAATCCTGATAATTCGAATCGGAAACATATACCAGTTCATTAGTTTCGCCGTTCAAATCCGAATTGAGCTCCTTCAAAAAAGAAAAGAAAATAAAAAAACTCCCGCAAATCACAATAATAACGGGAGTTTAAACTGTTAATTTTCATTGTTATCACAATGTTATACTGCACGGTCGGTGCGCTCCGGATGCAGAGAAATACAAAACACATACTCCAGTATATATTGAGCTGAACAGATATGTCAAGCAAAACTTAAGAGCATATTATTTATTGATACCCGTTAATTCTTCCGAATTTTCAAACCCAGCTCAATGAGCTGTTCCTTTGATACTTCCGAGGGAGTGCTGTCCATAAGCGATATTCCTTGGTTGGTTTTTGGGAACGCCATGACGTCACGGATTGACAATGCGCCCCTGAGCAGCATGATGAACCTGTCAAACCCGAATGCAGCTCCTCCATGCGGAGGAGGACCGAACTCGAATGCATGAAGAAAAAATCCAAATTTCTCCTGCGCTTCCTCGTCCGATATGCCAATCGCTGCAAACATTTTCTTTTGCATGTCCTGGTCATGGATCCTTATCGATCCGGAAACAATTTCAGTACCGTTTATCACCAGATCATATGATCTGGAGCGAACTTTTAATGGTTCTGTTTCCAAAAACTGAAGATCTTCTTCCATGGGAGCAGTAAACGAATGATGCATCGCCGTTATGCCCCCGGTCTCGCCATTCCGTTCAAAAAGAGGGAATTCGGTAATAAAGAGTATATCAAACTGCGATTGGTCGATCAATCCCAAATCCTCGCCTAATTTGAGCCTGACCGCACCAAGTGTGCGATTGGCAATTTCGGGTTTGTCAGCGACAAAAATAAGCAGATCACCCGGTTCAGCCTGCATTATTTTACTTAATCTATGCTGGCAGTCGGAGTCGAGGAATTTCACTATGCTCGATTCAAGGCCTTTGTCCGTCGCTTTTATCCATGCCATGCCTCCTGCTCCCTGCTCCTGTGCAAAAGCGATGAGGGAATCGATCTGGCTGCGGGACATGGAGGCGCCGTTTTTAACATTTATGGATTTTACCAGACCGCCTTTTTCTACCACACTTCGGAATACTTTGAAATCGCAGGCGCTGAAAATATCGCTTACATCAACCATCTGCAAACCGAAACGTGTATCCGGTTTATCTATCCCATAACGGTCCATCGCATCTGCATAGGTTATCCGCCGGAATCTCGGGCCGACTTCCATACCCATTGCCTTGTCGAATATTTCAATGACAATTCCCTCGATAACCGCGAAAATATCCTCTTCGTCTACGAAACTCATTTCAAAATCGATCTGCGTGAATTCCGGCTGACGGTCTTTTCTGAGGTCTTCGTCACGGAAGCATTTGGTAATCTGAAAATATCGGTCGAACCCGGATACCATAAGCAACTGTTTATAGAGCTGCGGAGACTGCGGGAGTGCATAGAATTCACCAAAATACCTTCTGGCCGGAACAAGAAAATCTCTGGCGCCTTCGGGCGTGCTTTTCATAAGAAACGGTGTTTCAATTTCTACAAATTCACGGTTCCAGAGATAATTTCTGACAATCGAGGCTACTTTTGAACGAAAAATTATATTCTGCTGAATTTCTTCGCGGCGGAGATCGAGATAACGGTATTTCAGACGGATTTCTTCCCCTATATCCTTGTACTCATCCAAAGGGAAAGGAACAGGCAGCGATTTGCTGAGAACCTCTATATCATCGCAGAGTATCTCTATTTCGCCGGTAGAAAGTTTAGGGTTGGCCATCCCTTCCATCCGTGCGGCAACCTTTCCATGTACACTGATTACCCATTCAGATCGAATATGCTCGGCCATTGCATGAGCCTTAGGATCACGTTCCGGATTGAAAACCACCTGAGTCAATCCCCAGCGGTCCCTCAGGTCAACAAAAATGAGACCGCCGTGGTCACGACGCCGATGTACCCAGCCGGAAAGTATAATTTCTTTCCCAATGTCGGAAAGTCTTAATTCACCGTTATTGTTCGTTCTCTTTAATCGCACTTAGGTTTCCCTCATATATATGTGTATACAGTACACAAATAAAATATTAGCCCCAGAATTCAGATTTCTGAGCAGATTGTTTTTAAAAATTGTTCAAATGTCATGGTTTTTTGTTCGGAATGTGACATATCGCGAACAGTTATCCGGTCATCGGATGATTCGATAATAAGCACATACCGTGACTGAAGGCGATCGGCGGTTTTCATCTGTGCCTTCATGCTGCGGTCAAGATAATCCATTTCCGATACATATCCGAGATTTCTCAGCACAGAAAGATAGTTCATAGCGGCTATGCGATATTCAGTCTGGTTTGTTGCTATAAAGACCGAAACAGGTTTTTTCCCGATACTCGATGTCCCGGAAAACTCCATTGCAAGGATCAACCTTTCGATACCGCAGGCAAATCCAACAGACGAAAGATCGGGACCGCCCAGATCTTTCAGCAGGTTATCGTACCTTCCGCCTCCCATTATTGCGGATTGCGCACCTAATCCTTTACACTGCATTTCGAAAACTGTTCCTGTGTAATAATCAAGACCGCGGACAAGTGAAAAATCCTCTTTAAATTCTATACCACTGGTAATAAGACAGCGTTTCACTTCCTCATAATCAGAGCAATCGTCGTCCATGAGATATTCAACCGTTCGAGGCATGGAGTCTGAATCGTGAATGACAGTACGGCATCCCGGGACTTTGCAATCAAGAACACGCAATGGATTCGTTACCATTCTTCGCTTGCAATCATCGCATAACTGTTCTTCGACCCCGGTCAAAAAGTCAACAAGCGCAACCTTGTAGCGTCTGCGGCTTTCTGCACCTCCCACTGAATTGACAAGGTATACTCTGTCGTCTATTCCGAGCTTTTTCGCGATATCATCAAAAAGAATCATCACCTCCGCGTCCACCAATGGAGATTTCGACCCTACAACTTCTACGCCGAACTGGTGAAACTGCCGCTGACGGCCTTTCTGGGGACGTTCCTGACGGAACATCGGACCGCAGTACCATAGTTTTTGAGGCAGCCCTTTTTGATCTAAAGAATGCTCGATGAATGCGCGTATTACAGAGGCGGTGCCTTCCGGACGAAGGGTCAGGCTTCGGTTGCCAAGGTCATGGAAAGTATACATCTCTTTGCCGACTATATCGGTATCTTCGCCGATGGAGCGTGCGAAAAGAGAAGTGTCCTCGAAAATTGGAGTCCGTATCTCCGAATACCCATATATCTCTGTCCTTTCACGGACTACCTCTTCAATGCGCTGCCATAGCTCCACCTCGCCGGGAAGTATGTCGCACGTTCCTTTTACCGCTTTTATTTTTTCAATTGCCATCGTTTTTTTACTCTTTAGATTATATTTTAATAAGAATTAGAAAATATACTTTATTGAAACAGGTTAGTCAAGCAAAGACAAGTTGTTCGGCCATCAACCATGTTTTTATAAGACACTAAGAATATTTTTTCTGGAAATCCATAATCTTCTCTGATCTTCAAATGAAGGTGCTTGACCTGAAAGCTTCGATGCTATATCATATAGCATCAATTTTAGTGAATTACAGTGAAGATTTTTTCCATAGAATCGTCTTATTCTGCTCTTTCTGATATCCAGCCGAGGACATTTCTTTATGCCCGTAAAAGCCGCCGGCAAAATCCTTTCACATATTTTTTCCCTTCTTGCGGTACTCTCTTTCCTGGGGGTAATCGAGACAATATTGGTACGGGGGTTTATGATTCCCGAAATCAGTATTCTTAAGGTTCTTACCCATATGGGATATATGGTCATCATAATTATTTATATCATCTGGACTGCCGGCAGTTTTCTGAAATCGGGCTGGAATGTACGGTTGATGTTTCCCGATATTTTTCTTTCACTCATTCTCATGGGAATGGTATTTCCTGTGTATATCGGAGGGAGCATTGTATCATTTCGGATAATGTTCTCACTTCTGGCGACTTTTTTCAGGACTACCGGTATTAACACCCTGCTTGAAATAATTCGAATTAATCCCGCAAGACTCCTTCTCATAACTTTTTTTGGCGGCATTATGGCCGGAACTTTGCTTCTCATGTTCCCTGCTTCAACTACGGACCATCAGGGAGCTAAATTCATCGATGCTCTTTTTACATCAACCTCGGCTCTGTGTGTGACCGGACTCACAGTGAAGGATACAGGCACCTATTTTTCCGGTTTTGGGCAGGTAGTTATTTTAATACTTATTCAGGCCGGCGGATTAGGGATCATGACTATGGCCACTCTATATGCTATCCTTCTCGGCAGAAGACTTGGGTGGAAACAGGAAGAGCATATGCGCGAAATTATGGAATCAACAACCGCCCAGAAAATGTATAAACTTATTGTAAATATTTTCAGTATTACTCTTTTCTTCGAATTTATAGGAAGTATCGTTCTTTATGTACACTGGCTTCCCAGCATGGGATCATTTCAGGCAACACGCAATGCTGTGTTTCATTCCGTTTCAGCATTCTGTAATGCGGGTTTCAGCCTTTTTCCTGATAATCTCGTCGGATCGGTCAGCGATTTCATTGTCAATTCGATAATCATGATCCTCATTGTGTTTGGTGGTCTTGGTTTTATTGTATTCGATGATATTCTATCAAATATAAAAAAGTTCAATCCGTTTTCAATTCGATGGTCGCGGCTTACTGTCCATACGCGCCTTGTATTGATAACTACCCTCGCTCTTATTGTCGGGGGTACATTGATATTATTCTTTTTTGAGTTTGACAATACAATGCTTCACCTCTCCACGCTTGACAAACTCCAGGCTGCAATGTTTCACTCCATAACCTGCCGCACAGCCGGG
>JBAYHX010000081.1:0-10110 GCA_041665965.1 Candidatus Latescibacterota bacterium | reverse complement strand
TCTATACCACGCCCAATCTGCAACGGCGCTTGCAGGGTAGCCTGTCGCCGCTTTCAGACAGGCATCGGCTGCTGCTTTATACTCTTTCAGAGCATACTGTGATTCTCCGATAGTATAGAGAGCTTCCGGGGCAAGATCGCTTGCAGCAAATCCTTTGAGCATCTGTTCGAAAACAGCGATTGCTTCCCTGTATTCCCCAAGGGAAAAATGGGCTTTGCCTTCCAGGAAGAGAATTTTATCCAGGTTGGGGAGGGATGGGTGCTCTTTCAAAACGAACTGCGTGATCTCGATGGTTTTAGGGAATTGTTTCAGGTAGAAATATGACCCCGCCAGATAATACTGTGCGGACAGGTAATCGGAAGAAGAAGGATAGGCGTCAATAAACCGTGCGAACTCTTTTACCGCCATGCCGTACATTCTTTCCGTATAAAGTGTAACCGCATACCGGTAATCCATGTATTCTTCAGTGTCAGAAGCCTGAGCAGAAACTTCACATATCGCAGGCAATGAGAAGGAAAGGAAAATCCCTATATAAAGCAGATGGATAAGATTATCTTTCATGTAATTTCATTACTCCGAATGGACGAATAAAATGAATCATTACAACATACGAGATAGCCGAAATAAAGTCAATATTTTTGACTTTGACCGCGGCTGCCCTGCCCTTTGTAATTTTCTTTATGTTTGATATGGGAGTGTTTATAAACTATATTGAATTGAACGCTTAATAAGGCTTAAAACTCTTTTTTGATCTATAGATGCCGTAACCGGTATTACATGACACAGTTGCTCCTGAGGTGGAAATTATTTAATGCTACTACTTACCTTCCTTGTTTCTCTTGGCGTTGTAACGCTGGCTGAAATGGGAGACAAGACCCAGCTTCTGGCTATGGCTTTTGCAACACGGTACAGATTTTTCCATGTTCTTCTGGGAGTATTCATAGCTACCATAGCCAACCACTCGCTTGCTGTGGCTTTCGGGAATTACCTGACAAGATTTGAATCCGCCGAAGGATGGATACAGGCTCTGGCGGCATTCTCGTTCATTTTTTTCGGCCTATGGACCATTAGGGGCGATACTCTTGAGGGAGAGGATAAAAAAACAACCCGGTTTGGCCCTGTGATCACCGTGGCCATCGCTTTTTTTATCGCTGAACTTGGAGACAAGACCCAGCTGGCCACTTTTGCTCTTGCGGCGCGGTTCCCCGCTCACCCTTTCGGAATACTCATGGGCACCACTCTGGGAATGTTGATCGCGGATGCGATAGGAATCGGTTTCGGAGTACTCCTCTGCAAGCGGATTCCTGACGACGCCATCAAGATGATTTCCGCGACGGTTTTCATCCTGTTCGGTTTTTATGGCATTTTTCAGGTATCAAGGGATATGTTTTCCCTAAGTTTGACTGCAACTGCCATTGTTCTCACAGTCTTGGGTTTAATCACTGGCATATCAATCAAGATGATTCGGTCTTCATCGAAAATGGAAAGAATGATGCAGTGCCTGAAAAAGGATGGGGTATAAAACCTCCGGGTTCTAAGTTTTAAAAATTGTCCGAACCGGAAACCATTATTTTTGTGACAACTCGATCAATGAGGAGAAACGACATGGAACTGAATCCGGGAAAGAGGATTACAGGGCTGATCATCGTTTGTGTCCAGATTGTAATGCTCGTCCTTCAAACGAATCCGACAGCGGCTAATGAGGAACCTGTAACCTTTGTTACTTTAAAAAAATCCCTGACACAGGAGCAACAGATTACTTTCTCTGTTCCACCGGGTCAACGGCAACTGTTTATCGATGATGATGGAATAGCCGCCATCAAAAACTTAAAACGAACCATGCATCAACCGGTTAAAAAAGGCGCGGTCATTACAGCAGATGCGTCATGGGAGGGATCAGTTCAATCATGGTGTACTCCCGAATGGGTTCCCGAGGACAGATGTTTCAAGCTTTGGATCTATTCCTCATCAAAGAGCGGTAAAGTAGGGATATCATATGGAGAGAGCAAAGATGGAATCCATTGGACCAAACCGATTCTCCGTATGGTGGAGATCGATGGCTCTTTTGAAAACAACCTCTTTACCAGGGACCTGATTTATAATGTGATTTATGATCCTGACGCCGCCGATCCCTCACGGCGATACAAGGGATTACGTCTCAACTCAATGAGCGAAAAGGTCATAAGCGCCGACGGTATCAACTGGATTCGTTCTCCGGAAATAACCGCCAGGAATTATTTCAACTACTATCTCGCTTTTGTCCTGAATATCGTTCACGATCCCAAAAATCCGGATCCATCACAGCGATACACCGGTGTCGGGTATTCATACAACCGTGAGCCGATGGTCAGCGCCGACGGCATCCATTGGAGAAGTCTGAATTTTCCGGGCATACCCACGGCGGACGAAGGACTTTTGACCTATGACCCGCTCACCAAGACTTACATTGCAACGGTCAAACAGGGCGAACTCGGGCTTTATGGGCGTTCAGTGGCTCTTACCACGAGCACTGATTTTGAGCGATGGACAAACACGGAATTAATTTTTCATGCCGATGAACAGGACTGGGGACTTGCCAGGCAGGAAATCATGGAACGCCTCAACAACACGGATATGGTTCAACCTGTTTACAACGACCCTGCGGAATATCGATGTGATGTTTATAATATGAGGGTTTTTAATTATGAAGGCATCTATATCGGACTGCCTTCATTTTTTCTCCATACCGGCCTCAACCCGGCGAAAATCAACTGGGATGGTTTCTCCATCATCAAGATGGCATCAAGCCGCGATCTGAAAACATGGGCCCGTCTCGGGGACAGAAAACCGTTCATCAGCCCTTCCGTCCTGTCCTCGGGCGCTTATGATCTCACCTATATCAAATCTCTTTCCTGCCCGGTCGTTATGGGAAATGAGCTTTGGTTTTATTATGTCGGGTACAAATATCGTGTTGCACCAAAAGGCATTCCCAATGAGGGCGCGGTCTGCCGTGCGGTTCTGAGGCGCGATGGATTTATTTCGCTCGATGCCGAAAGGAGTGAAGGCGAGGTCGTAACCAAACCTTTCATACTCACCGGCAGCAAACTTTTCGTTAATAGTGACGCGAAGAATGGCTGGATTCAGGTTGAAATAACAGATGCCGAGGGAAAACCGGTTGCCGTATCCGGGAAAATAAGCGGGGACAGCCCCCGTGGAGAGGTAATGTGGGAAACGGGAAAATTCGAAAAGATAAAAGGACATGTTGTTTCGCTCAGGATTACCGTAAAAAATGCACAGCTTTATTCTTACTGGGCAGAAGAGTAAAATATTAACAGGTGTGTATGCCATGAGTTATGACGAGATCATCGCTCTTTTCGAAAAGAATGCCAATCCCGAAAATGTTCTCGGGATGCAGCGGTTCGGCATAACTGCAAAGAAAGTGTACGGCATCCCCATTCCGTTTTTGCGCGGGCTTGCGAAAAAGATCGGGAAAGACCATGAGCTGGCCTTACGTTTATGGGAAAACCAAAGCCGAGAGACTCGTATTCTTGCGGGGATGATCGATTCGCCCGAAAAAGTTACTGAAACCCAGATTGAACGATGGGTATCCGAATTCGATTCCTGGGAAATCTGCGATGGGAGCTGCATGAATCTCTTCGAAAAAACGTCCTTTTCGTGGGATAAAGCGGTAGAATGGAGCAGTCGTGACCAAGAGTTTGTAAAAAGAGCCGGATTTGTGCTTATGGCGCGTCTTGCTGTGTCCGACAAAAAAGCCCGGGACGAAAGATTTGAAATCTTTTTCCCCATCATGCTCAGAGAAGCAAATGACAACCGTAATTTTGTTAAAAAAGCCGTTAACTGGGCACTCCGTCAGATTGGTAAACGGAATGAGGCGCTTCGGGCGAAGGCATTGAATTGCGCCCGATCCATGATGTCCCTTGATTCAACAAGCGCACGGTGGATTGCCGCAGATGCCATCAGGGAATTGGAAAGCGAAGCGGTGAAAAAAAGGCTTCAGAAAATGTGACCTCTGTGATAGTTGGACCGGGAAAATTATTTTCCCGTTGTTTTTCCCGTTCGAGGAAAACCATTGACAGGATGTAAAATATTCTTGTAGATTATGGTAAATTTACTCTTAAAAGGAACAGTCTTATGATGTATGTTTCGATTTTTGACATTTTAGGCATTGTCGCGGCGCTGCTCACCCTTGGTATCGGAATTTTTCTCTTAGTGATTAAATTTATCAACAGGAAGCGGAAAAAGAAAAAGCAAATCAAGGCTGAGTAATTCATCACCGATCTCGGAGCCTCATGTCAGTCTATAATCTTATCTCTTTTGCCGGTATATTCCTACTTCTCGGAATTGCGTGGCTTTTCTCCGAAAACCGGAAAATACTCAACGGCTGGGCTATATTCTGGTGTATTGCTCTCCAGCTTCTCTTCGCATCATTTGTATTCATATTTCCTCCCGGCGCGACCATATTTCTCTGGATCAATGATGTGGTGGTCGAAATCATGGGTTCGGCGGCAGCCGGTGCGGTTTTCTTGTTTGGAAGGCTTGCGCTCCCTCCGGGGACAACAAATGCTTCGGGTGAAAGTTCTCTCGGTTTTTTCCTGGCGTTCCAGGGGCTTCCCACCATCATTTTCTTTTCCGCGCTCATGTCCATTCTCTATTTCCTTGGCATCATGCCGCGTCTGATCCGCGCGTTCGCCTGGCTTTTCACACGGTTCATGCGTATTTCCGGCGCAGAATCTCTCTGCGCTTCCTCGAATATCTTTGTGGGAATCGAATCCGCTCTTACCATCCGTCCCCATCTGGTAAAAATGACCCGGTCAGAACTGACACTGGTGCTTACCGCCGGCATGGCCACAGTGGCCTCCAATGTTCTTGCCGTCTATGTATTCAGTCTTAAAGAATTTTTCCCCACAATCGCCGGTCATCTCATTTCCGCTTCTTTTCTTTCCGCTCCGGCGGCGATAGTCATGGCAAAAATCATCGTTCCGGAAACCGAAACGGCGGAAACCCTTGGCCAGCATATCCATCCCAGCTACGACCGCGAGGCGAACATTTTCGAGGCCATCATCAACGGAGCAAATGCCGGCGTGAAACTTATCGTCGGGATTGTCGCTCTTCTTGTTGCGGTTTTGGGGCTGGTTGCGCTCATCGACCTTGGGCTTGGAGGCGCGGGCGAAAGGATCAACGCTTTTTTCGGAATCGGAATCGACTGGTCGCTCAAAGGGCTGATGGGATATCTCTTCTATCCGCTCACGCTGATACTTGGCGTCCCAGTCTCTGATGCAGGAACAATTTCCAAAATCATCGGCGAGCGAATCATCGTAACCGAGCTTACCGCCTACCAGGACCTTGCGACAGCGATGAAAAATCACCATCTTACCGATCCACGGTCGGCGGTTATCTGCGCCTACGCCCTCTGCGGATTCGCCCATGTGGCCTCACTGGCAATATTCATCGGCGGAGTATCAGCTATCGCTCCCTCTACAACCAATACCCTGAGCAAAATCGGGGTCAGGGCGCTTATTGCCGCAACTCTTGCCTGCCTCATGACCGCCTGCGCTGCAGGTACTTTCTTTACCGAGGGTTCGATTCTTTTTAATAGCCCGTGAAAAGATTGTCTGAACCACTGATTTGTATGATGTTAATGATAGAAGATGATTAAAAGATGGAATGGGTGTTGATAACTGTATAAAGCGTTTTAACGAGGAGCGAGTTGAAACTTCGCTGTTTCAGAATTAAAGTGTTTAAATCTTTTCTTTATGTCAAAAGGTGTTCCCCAAATCCTCTCTCTCTCCCCTGGCTCGAATGCCCAAAATTCCTCGAGTGTTTTGTCGTCCTTGAATTGAGGCCACAAGGTATCAGTGGTGAACAGGCGTTGGAGGCAATATCGAGTAATCGCCTCAGCCTTAAAACCGAGCTTTGCTAAAAGTAGGTCCTTTTGCATCTGATCATTCGCCAAAATAGCTTTATACGGTCCATGTAAGTGTTCGACAGCGCTACGAACGTCAAAAAGAGTGCCGAGAAGTTCATCGTGGCCTGTCCCCACAAATAGTGCGACGCGACTGATGAATTGTTGTCGAGTCTTCCCGATATCCGGCAAAATAAAGCCTTCGATACACCTTACGCACTGGTGAATTCTGACACCAATCTCTTCTGCTTTGAGCGCTGCATAGAATGCATGTATAATGCGCCAAGTTCTTTTGTATTCGCCTGTTCCCACTAGTTTTGAAATTCCATCTGTAACCTGCATAGTAAGGAGCAAATGAGAATCATCGACCAACGCACCATGGCAGCCAAGAGAGCAAGGAACTACGGGGTAGCGTGACACTCTACGAACGTCGATTTCACCGTTGTGATTAACACCGGTGATCAGGGTACCTTCTTTATGATCAATATATGGAACAGAAACCAACAAACCGAAGTACAGACGGTTTATAAGCTCTGACAACCGTATATTCTCACCATCAAGGATTTCTGGTGTTTGCGTTGGGGCATGGGCGAACAGAAATAGGTTCGATTGACTCAACTCATCGACTTTAAGAGTTCCGAGCCACTTTTGCCAGTGGTCGGGTATAGCAAGTGGTAACTCACGAGTGACCAGTCTTTCCTGATCCAGTCGAAAAGGATTACTGAACTGAAATTCGAGACGATTTACTCTTAAGGCGAGCACAGCGTACTTGTGATCAGGTGGAATCTCAAACATCTTTAAATCTACCTACATTATACTAACTTTGGTTTAGAATACCTGACCGACAACCATGAAGGCTGGATTATTCTTTCGGCGCCATCCAGCGCAGCACCCCCATGTAGTAGCGGTCATGAAAGCGGTTCTTATCGCTGTAGTAGGCGGTGACTATAGTGCCGTCTTCGAGCTGGACGCTGGAAGGATATCCCCCGTCGTTGCCGCCGTAGGAGAAAACGATCATCGGAGGCCCCCATGTCAGCCCGTTATCTTTGCTGATTCTTGCCCCGATGCCATGTGCGCCCCACCGAATGCCATAGGTAAGCAGGATACGGCCGTCATTGAGTTTCAGAATGTGTCCGGGATGTTCCTGAGAGGTTGTCAGCCCGCTTCCGTAAAACGCTTCCGGAATTTTCCATGATCTGCCCCGGTTGTCGGAGATCAACAGTTCCAGACGGGCGTCACGGGTATTCGTGCGGCTTACTGCCAGAAAACGGTTCTGGGAAGTGCAGAGGAGAGAAGTTTCATTGTAATTTCCAAGTTCCGGATACCTGAGAGCGTCGTTTTCGCCGATAATGACCGGCTCCTGCCATGTTCTGCCGTCATCGAGGCTGAAAAAAACATACCCGCGGTTGATTCCGTGCATTGAAACGGCATCGTACAGGGAAACGGCGAGAGTTCCGCCATTCACCCGGATGATATTTCCGTAAGGGATAAGGTCAGGCATTCCCTTCTGAATGCGAACTTCCCCGCTGCGATCCCAGGTTACACCGCCATCGCGGGAACGGCTGACCATAACGGGAAGGATGTATTCACGGTAGTCCTTGCCTCCCCACCCGGAACAAAGCACTACCAGAGAATTATCGCTGCTCAGTCCGGAAGCATGATTCATCCGAATGGTTTTAGGTTCGTGAGGAGCAGGAGTCCCCGAATAGATCCAGGTTCGTCCCCCATCCCCGCTCACATAACAATCGACATCGCCTTCCATAAGACCGTGAGAGGGTTTGTTGAACAGGGTTGCCGCAATGGAGCCGTCCGGAAGGAGTGTAAGACTCGGCCATGCACAGACATTGTCCACAGCCACGATATTTTCAACATTACGGACAATTAACGGATCGTCCGAATAAAGGAGTGTTATGGGAAAGAGAAAAAAAGTTAAAATAAATAAGAATGCCCTGCCGCATATTTGAAAAAATAAAAAAAACGGTTTTTTCATAATATGAATCCTTTTACTTCGTGATTTGATCCGTCTTTTTGAGATTCTCGGCGGCAGGAATAAACCAGGGAGCGATTTTTACAGCTTTTTCGAATTCCCGGCGAGCGCCCTCGATATCTCCTTTAGCCAGAAGAAGTTCTCCGAGGCTATTCTGTGCTTCCACATATTTCGGCCGTAGTTCCAGCGCCTTTTTGTAATTCGAAAAGGCTCCGTCCAGGTCTCTATTCGCTTTCAGTGTATTGCCGATTTCAAAAAACACTTCCGGGCATGAGGGATTTTTTTTCAGACCTTTGACAAAACTCCTGAGCGCGCCGGGCATATCTCCCTTCTCACGGAGCATCACCCCTTCTGCACAATAAGGATAGGGCGATCCGGGTTCTATCCTCATTGCCTGACGGTAATATTCAATAGCTTTCGTATATTCTTTACGGACGCTATGTACATTCCCTATCTCGGCAACAGCGTCTCCCAGGGAAGGAATTTTTTCATGAGCTTTCCTGAAATGATCGAGAGCGCCTCCGGTATCTCCCATCTGAAGGAGCAGAACGCCAAAATAGTAATGGGCGTCGTAGCTGTCCGGCAGTATCCGGAGCGATTTTTCAAAGTACGAACGGGCATTCTCCCAGTCGCCGATAAAACTGTAACAGCGCCCGAGAAAATAATGCCCCTGGAAGTCATTTGGGGCTATTTCCAGAAACTGACGGTAGATGGGAATAGCTTCATCGTAAAGTCCCTGGATATAGTTATCCATTGCAGTCTCAAAATATCCCTCCCCCATGTACCGTGTCTGAGAAAAAGCCCCGATTGAAATGACAAAGAGAAAGAATGCTGCAGAGGCAACTATCTTAATGCGCTGTATGTTCGAAAACACGTTCATGAATTCTTTTCCGGTAAAGACGGCATATCATCTTTACGTCGGATTGCTTTACGGCGGTCGTCCTTTCTCCGGTCGATCCTGCTCATAGAACGCATAGGGCGTCCTTCACGGAGCACCGCTTTTTCGATATCCCGCATCGTCCATATAGAAGACCCTGAACGGCGCTCGCCTTTTCTTCGTTCTTCCTTGCGACGGTCGACTCCTGACCGACGGTCTTTTACTCCCGGGATATACTCGCGGATTGTACTGAATTTCTTGACTGCTTCGATCAACACGGTGCTTGCAAGATCGACACCCATTTTTGATGTATTGATTATACCATGATAGGGGAGTTGATCATCCCAGCTGACGCCGAAATTTCTCTCAATAAAGTTTCTCCGCACGATGTCCGATTTTTTTATCCGGTCGAGCGCTTCAGCCTCGGAAATCTTATAATGCTCCCTGATCCAGTATATCCTCGATTGCATATCGGCAATTATACGGACATGGAAAGCATTTTCCCAATCTTTGAGTATGAACTGTCCGCCGCGGCCGACAATGACAACATTTCCTTTTTTCGCAAGCTCTAAAATCAGATTTTTTGCATATACAAAATACCCATCTTGATTAAGACGGCTTGCTTCATCCATATGTTTCCCCGCTTCGCGAAGAAATTTCTCGGTATTGGGTCCTATCAATGACTTCAGCCATTCTATTGTCTTTGACGTAGACCGCCCATCGAGACTTTTCGCATGTTCGATACTTACTCCGGCTTCTTCCGCTACCCTGATGATGATGCTGGAATCAACCAGTCCATATCCCAGCCCCTCGGCTACCTGAGATGCTATGATATCTCCTCCAGATCCTGATAGTCTGGAAATTGTCATTACCGCCATTGACTCCTCCATCGTTAAGGGGCGTTTCATTTCCTGTCTGTTTCTCTCCATAGATAATGTAAAATAATCTTAAAAACAATATTTTTTGGATATGCACTGTATGCATTCTCAAACTTGTTTAGACCATAAATGAGTTGACACCGCCCCGATTGTTTTTTTATCTTGATATTGTACAAAATCTTATATGAATTTTTATAGAAAGGATACTTTGTGAGACAAGAATCTTTCGATTTTTTGAAAAGCGTGCTTAAAAGTCCCAGCCCTTCGGGATACGAGCAGCCTGTGCAGGAAATATGGCGCGCGTATACCAGTGCTTTTTCAAGCAAGGTATATACTGATGTTCACGGTAACTCCATCGGAGCAGTCAATCCTCAGGGAACATCGCGGGTTCTTTTTGCAGGACACTGCGATGAAATCGGTTTCATGGTTCGATATATCGAGGAAAAAGGATTCCTCTATTTCGGAG
>JBAYHX010000080.1:0-10117 GCA_041665965.1 Candidatus Latescibacterota bacterium | reverse complement strand
GTATCGATAGCGATAGCAGTTTTGCCGGTCTGACGGTCGCCGATGATGAGCTCGCGCTGACCCCTCCCAATCGGAACCATAGCGTCGATGGACTTGATTCCGGTCTGGAGAGGCTCTTTCACCGGCTGACGTTCGACCACACTCGGGGCTTTGATATCCACAGGCATGGTGCGGTCGAATTCCAATTCGGCCTTGCTATCAAGAGGCTGCCCAAGCGGGTTGACCACACGTCCGAGGAGTTGCTCCCCAACAGGGACAGACATAACCCTTCCCGTGCGTTTCACCATGTCGCCTTCCCGAACAAGACGGTCTGATCCGAAAAGGATGCATCCGACATTGCCCTCTTCGAGGTTCATCGCCATCCCTAAAACCCCGTTAGGGAATTCTATAAGCTCGGAGTACATGCAGTCATTGAGTCCATATACTCTTGCTACACCATCTCCGATGTCAATGACAGTTCCAACCTCCTCAACATCAAGCTCGATTTTGAAATCGCTTATTTCCTGTTTTAAAACCGAGCTGATTTCTTCAGGCCTTATATTCATTATCTAATCCGGCGCCTCCTCTACTCCAACTATATAACCGATGAGATTCAATTGGAAATCATGCGCTATAATCTTTCTTTTTTGACAAAGCTCTTCTAATCTGACCACGCACACTCAGATCAATCAGCTTTCCCTCTCCCTCCAGGATAAACCCACCGATAATCGAGGGATTAATGTACCGCTCAACAAACACATTCTTTCCGAAAAAATGGCCCACCTTTTTTGAAAGTCCATCAATTTCAGTAACCGATGGTTCTGCAGCAGTGGTCATCCTAACCCTTATACGATCAAGAAGTACATCTGCAATAAAGTGCAATTCTCTTGAGACATAAGTGATAATATCAGCACGATTTCTATTAATGAGCATTATAAGCAATTCGAGGGTGTAACGAGAAAAACCACCCCGTTTAACAAAATTTGTGGTAATATCGAGTTTGACTTTTCGAGTAATCACAGGGCTTGAAAAAAATTCCTTTATTTCGCTGTCGGACTCGATAGCGTCGGAAATAAACTGCATTTCCGCAGCAAGAGTAAGAATATCGTCTCTGCCCATTTTTTTATTAAGAAAAACTCGAGCATACCTTTTAGCTATCTGAATTTCTTTAATCATAACAGATCTCTATGTGATTTGGCGCTTTCAGCCATAGATGGTATCATACCATTCTGCAGAAGAAGAAATCCTCGGCCGTAAAAAAGAGTCAAGAATGGAAATCAGTTCGGTCACCCTGAACGGCTCCCCGTCTCTCAAATTACAAACCCTTGATTTAGAACAAGGATCGGCAACTATTCTATGACCTTGAAACTCTTATTAATCAGGTCACGATGATCGCTGGCCTTGATTTCACGGGCAAGGACTTTTTCCGCCAGAGAAATACTCATCTCAGCCATTTCCTTACGGAGGTCACGTTTTACACGTTCGGCTTCAATGCGTATCTCTACCTTTGCAGCATCAACTGTCGCAAGGGCTTGCTCACGGGCTTCTTTGATGATATCATATCTCTCATCAGATGCCGCAGCAACTGACTTTTCTACAATTTCAGCGGCTTTCCTGCGGGCTTCCCGGACAATTTTATCGTGCTCGATATGTATTTCTTCGGAATGGATTTTGTTTTCCTCGGCCTGACGCAGCGATTACGCAATCGTCTTTGCCCTGTCATCAAGATATTTCAACAATGGTTTGAACAGTATTGCCCTCAAAAGAACGGCAAGAAGTATAAAGTTCAACATTGTAAGAATTATTGTTGCATTGATACTGATCATTCAAATTCTCCAACCTCATTTAGCCACAAAAATAAGAAGGAGGGCAACCACTAGTGCGTAAATACCTACCGATTCGGTGACCGCCTGCCCGATTAGCATAGTACGTGTAATCAGCGGGGCCATTTCGGGTGTCCGTGACACCGCTTCACATGCTTTACCGGCTGCATAACCTTCGCCCGCTCCCGCTCCTAAAGCGCCTATCCCCATACAGAGACCAGCGCCCATATACCGTGCAAAATCTACGATGCTTCCTTCAATCGCCATAAAAAACGCTCCTTTCATACTTCATTTTTCTAACCATGAACCAAAAGAAGAAGAAATGCAATAATCATTGAAAAAATAACTACAGTAGTATCAACCGCCTGACCAAGTAACATCACTCTCAGAACCAGACTGCTGGTTTTTGAATTTCGCGCAATAGCCCAGTTTGCCCGTGCAGTTACATATCCGGAATTGGTGCCAGCGCCTATCGCCCCTATCCCCATGGAAAATCCAGCGCCCAGTATCCCACCGATGACGCCAATATTTGTACTTTCCGGAGTCATAAAAATGAGGACAAGAGAAATCACGAGGGCAAATATGCAGCCGGTTTGAGTGATAGCTTGCCCGACAAGAGTATTAAGGACTATTATATTAGAAATTCGCGGATGGCGTGCTGTGGATTCGCAAGCGGTGCCGCCGATTATACCGCACCCGATCCCCGCTCCAATACCTCCGACCCCGACACAAAATCCTGCTGCAATATAAGCCGCAACTATGGACGGTCCTCCATCGACAGGGGCTACAAAAAGAAGAAGAATTGCCACCAACAATCCAAATATACCGGATGTTTCGGTCACCGCCTGAGAGATGAGCATTGTACGGAGAATTTCCCCGGAAACCTTGGGCTGCCGGGATATGGATTCCGATGCCTTCCCGGCAGCGATACCTTCGCTGAATCCACTTCCTATCGCGCCTGTTGCCACCGCTATGGAAGCTCCTATGAATTTGGCAAAAATCACCAATTCCATCAATCAATCCCCCCGGATCATTCCGCAACCGCCACCGCTATATAAGTCATGGAAAGCATCGTGAACACAAAAGCCTGTATGGTTCCCACAAACAGCCCGAAAAACAGATTCAATCCAACAGGAAGCACGGTATATTTAATAAGATAAGAAATCACTATGATAATGATTGCGCCACCGCTGATATTCCCAAAAAGACGAAAGCTGAGCGAAATCCCTTTTGAAACTTCACCAATCATATTCAGCGGCGCCATAATAAAAAAAGGCTGAAAATATTCATGTATATAAGCTTTGATCCCTTTTATCCTGATCGCTTCAAAATGTACAAGAAAGATCATTACCAGCATATGGCCTAGAATAATATTGAGATCGCGGGTTGGTTCCTCGAGGAAAGGAATAATTCCCATTATGTTTGAAATCCAAAGGAAGAAAAAGAGCGTGAGAAGAGTTGGCATATGGCGATCGCCATGCTCGCCGAGAGTCTCCTTAATTATAGAACGGAAAAAATCCACCACAATCTCTATGGAACCCTGAAGCCTCCCCGGGATTTTCCTTAGAGATAAACTTGCAAGAATTGCGGCAAAAACGAGAAGCGCATCAACCAGCAGCATCATTTTAACAGGGCGAATATCTATTGCCCAAAAAGTTCCCTTATCGGCTGGGGTGTTGTCAAGATGATATTTTTCAACCTTACCAATTGACTCAAGCTCCATGCCGTGTTTTTCAACCGCGATGGGACCCAGTTGAAACCATACTTCCTTTTCTTTTCCGCCTTCCCTTCCGACATCGCCAAAGATAAAAAGAACCGCAACTTCCAGGATAAATACGGTTAAAATTAAATTCATTATTTGCTTGCCGCTCATCAGGATTACTCCTTCGATTCTCCGCCTGTAATACCTGACGCTGATAGAAGCTTTTCGCCGATAATTACAACCTGCACGGTAAAAACTCCTGCAAAAACAGCAAATATATTGAAATCAGTCCGGGTAATGATGAGAATCAGTGCGGAAAAGAAAAGTGCGTATCTGAGAAAGTACCGGAATAGAATAAATTTCTTCGCTGATTTTGAAGATTTGTCAACCATTCCAAATGCATCAGCTGCCATGAGCTGAAAATTCACCAGACTTATCACCGCCCCACACAGATAACCGAAGCTGATCGTTTTCGTCCAAAAAACAAACAGGGTAATACCCAAAATTATCCCCAGAATCAAGGCCTTTTTTCTGGTTGTTTTTACAAAATTTCTAAGCGGGTTAATTACATCCCCCGACATAATTTATCATCCGTTTTTCACCGGCATTTTCGGTGCAGAGGGAGGAATCTCTCCACGGTCTCCGCTTGTACAATTGCCGGAAAAGAAAGCGCCTTCTTCGATAATAAGATATTTGGCTGTCAGATCGCCTTCCAAACGGGAGGTGCTTTCCAGGGTTACCTTGTTTGCGGCAATGATATCACCTTTAATGACCCCACCGATGATGGCGTTCTTAACCTTGATAGTAACATCAATGAGTTCCCCGGTGGAACCGACAATTAATGTATCGGTTGTTGCAAGAGATCCTTTGAATACACCGTCGATTCGAAGGCTTTGCGATACTTCCATGTTGCCTTCGATTTTAGTGCCTTTACCGATTATTGTATTCATGGCTCCTTCCGGATCATTTTTTGCCATGTATTCCCCCAAATGCTAAAATTCATGTTGTCTGGCAAGAATAATTAGAGATTCACTATCATTCTAATTTCCTTATTGGTCTTTCATTTTCCAGTATTTTTTACATATTTTATCGCCGGATTTTCAGGAAGATATCCGAAAGGATCAACGGGCTGCCCTTTAAAATTGACAGCATAATGAAGATGCGCACCGGTGGTCGTCTTACTGTCGATTCCTCCATATACAGCTATCGACTGCCCCTTGCGAACCATATCCCCATATTTCACCATAAGCGATTCATTGTGACCGTAATGAGTTTCCAGACCATTTTCATGATCGATGATTACAGTCTGCCCTAAAAGATCATCCATACCGGCGAAAATTACCCTGCCATCGGCTGTAGCCACAACGCTTGATTTCATCCGGGCAACAATATCTATTCCGAGATGATTGCCTTTTTTTCCTGTGTATTTGAAAGCTTTCGTCACTTGCCATGCATTGGTAACCGGCCAGATACTCGGTTTCCGGCGCAGGCTGAATTCTTTATCCTCAATCGCTCCCTCCAGTTCATTCTTTTCCGCTCCCGAAGAAACAGCACTGGCAACGGAACCGGCTTTGGGTTCAACAACCGGAGGTTTCGGCAATTCTATATCGCTCCCCAAAATTGCTCTGAGCTTTGTTTCTTTTTCCTTATATCTTTCAAGACGGAGTGAGATAGCATTAAGTTTGGAGGAAGCTTCCAGAAGCCTTTCATTATAATGCTGATAATACTGCATTTTAGCGTACATTATGCCCAAAAAAGCGGTGGAGAAAAAGCCGAAAACCACAAAAAAACAGGCAACGAAAAAAAGTATTTTAAGCTTGAAAAAGCTGCGTGTAGTGACCCGCCATTTTTTTACCCCTGATCCTTCTTCAGGGATGATCATTATTGAAATCCATTTATGTCTCTTCTCGTCTGCCACAGGTACTCCACTGCAATAATCAATGTAATTTGTAAAAATAGGAAGATTTATCGTATAAGTCAAACAATTTCACATTACCTTACGCCAATCAAATTTCTAAATCTATTATAAACAGTATAATACATATAGACCAAAAGATGACTGTTTTAGCCGCTGCAACCCTGATTCTTTGCCACTGCGCACCATTATTTCGTAATCGTTTTATTGATAGCGTCACGGAGTTTACGGTAATTATCTTCCAGGGATTCGCTGATTACCTTGGTGCAGCCAACAACCGGCATAAAATTAGTATCGCCGTTCCACCGGGGCACTACATGCAGGTGCACATGATCAGCTATTCCAGCTCCGGCAGACCGTCCGATGTTCATGCCAAGGTTGAATCCATCCGGCCTCATGGTTTTTTTTATCGCATCAACCGCAAGCGCCGAAAGATTCATCAATTCCAGACGCGTTTCCGAATCAAGGCCTTCCAATCCGGACTTATGACAATAGGGAACCACCAACAGATGACCGTTATTGTAAGGAAATACATTCAGAATCATATAGCCGGTTATCCCGCGAAAAACGATGAAATTCTTCTCATCATTATCTTCACGGGGTTTTTCACAAAAGATGCACCCTTCGTCGCCCGAAACGCCAATTTTATCAATGTATTTCATTCTCCAGGGCGCCCAGAGACGTTCGAAATCACTGGAATTGTTTGTTTCATCTGTTTTTTTTGTCATCTCATCACCGCTATTTTCCCATGATAACCACCATAACCGGCCAGTTGAATTGAATAATAATAGATCCCGGGGGCTACTCCATCTCCGGTAAAATTCGTCCCATCCCAGCTCGGGGCATCTGTCTGCCCCCGATAACTTCCTCCGGCCGGAATTGTTTTCTCGATAGTTTTTATATTTTCGCCGATAAAATTATATATCCTGATCGAAAGAGTTTTCCCGGAAACCGGTATATCCACCGGAAAATACAATCCGCGAGTGTTTGTCTTGTTGAATATAACCGGCTGAGGAAAAGGATCGTATACCCTGAAAAGAGAAGCAGCTGGTCCGGTTGAACTGAGCCCGGAAGCAGCAAAGGCATCGAGAATTCCATGGCCGTAAAGAGAATCCGGCGCGGCGGGTTTGGCATAAACCCGTAAAGAGTCATACAGTACAGCGGGAGTCCAGTCTTTGTGTATCTGAAGGAGGAGCGCCACAGCCCCGCTGACCGCTGGAGCAGCGAAGGATGTTCCCTGCAGGAAAAGGTAGGAATCCCCGATGGGATTAATCACTTCCACCTGTTCTCCCATTGCCATGAAATCCGGTTTCACACGGCCGTCAAAAGACGGCCCCCGTGAGCTGAATGAGGACACTTGGCCGTCACGGTTTACCGAGCCGACCGCTATGACCTTCTTCCCATCCGCCGGAGCGGTGATGTAATACCAGGGAGTTTTTCCCTCGTTGCCCGCCGCATTCACCACCACAATCCCCTTGTCCACCGCAATATCCGCTGCGATGGTGGTAATGGCGGTCTGCCCGTTCATATCGGCAGGCGTATAGCTCTTTCCGTCACTGAAATCCGAATACCCCACCGAGGACTGCACAATATCCACACCGAGGCTGTCCGCCCATTCGAGCCCGGCCACCCAGTAGTCCTCCTCCACCTTGTAGTCCGCCGAGTCGGGAGGGCTGTTGATCTCCGTACGGGCTAGCAGGTATGTGGCGTGGGGTGCCGCCCCGATCATGTTTCCCCTATCTATCGCGGCCATGACTGAAAGAACCTGAGAGCCGTGATTGTCCCCGCTCACATCATCGTCTTTTTCAACGAAATCCCGGCGATTTGTGATACTTATGCTATCAAAAGCAGCATGACCGAGATTGTTGAATCCGCTGTCCAGAACGCCAATCCGGATACCATCACCCATATAACCACGGGTTTGAAGGGGGATAACATTGATGAGGTTGAGTTGTTCAAAGGAATTCCCATACGATAAATCAGCCTTTTTTCCCCTCTCGAACGGCGCCATTGGGGAAGGCGAAACCGGAGCCGGTTTTTCAGGAGCGGGATAAGTTCCCACCGGCTTTACAGATTGCACGAAAGGCAAACTCTGTACCCGTGCAAGGGCGTCTGCATCCAAATTGGCCGACACACCATTGAAATAACGCGTAATGGTGCGAATGTTCCCCGAAATTTCTTTAATCGCATCTATATAGTCTGAATTTACCGGAAGATCGCGCTCATCGAATATCCTGCTCCCCAGAAGCTTTGCGCGGCGGCCTGTATTTTTCGGTTCATTATGCGCAGTAATTTTCGCGGCAACCTGTTTTTCGACATTAATCCCGCCACGGTCTTTAAAAAACACCCAGTAAGGTCCGGTTTCGGCATAAAGCCAGTTTGAAAAGGCAAAACAAGCTACGAGAGAAAAAAAGATGATATGTTTCATTTTTACCTTACAGTATATAGAGTGATGGAACGACCACATTCAGCTCCAATTTCTACCTCATATCAACGACATTCGTCCCTTCGGGTGCACTGAAAGCGAACACCGAATCGCTGATTTTGCTATTGATGCGCACATCGGAGAGAATGTAGGTGGATACATCGCCATTGGGAGATTCCTCTTCTGTTTTCAGCGGAAAATTCAATAGTGTGTCGACCCATACGGTGACATCTTTCCCGCTGCCATCGGGAGAAGCAAGAGTGATAACGTTTGTCTCACGGCCGTTTAAACGCTCATGCCCCGAAAGGACAGCCTTCCTTTGTGCATACCGTTTGAAAATGCCCTGAGGAGTGGGAAAAGCTTTTTCCTCCGAGACAAACTTTGTTATTTCAACCTGCTTGTTCTTCGGAGAATACGACCATACCGTCTTTCCGTCAATGACAATGGTTCTGGCTGAATACTCCACCCGCATTTTGCTGGGGTTTTTCAGCCGGATGGTTCCCTCGAAGTTCTGCGTCCTGTCTGCGGACTTCCAGTTGTGATTCCATTCGAAATGGCAGGAAAGCGTTGACATGCCGTCAAGGGTTTTCTTTACCTTTTTCATTATCTGATCGGCGCTGCTACTATCTGTCTGTTCCTGCGAAACCGTACTGCCGGCAAAGAGAAACAGTGCGAGAACATTCCCCAAAAATATTTTTATAATCTGTGATTTCATAATCCTTCTGTCTCCAACTGATCAATATATTCTTCATCAACCAGAACCTCACGAGCTTTGGAACCATCATAGGGAGATACAATTGCAGCCATTTCCAGTTGATCGATAAGACGGGCTGCCCTGGCATACCCGATTTTCAATCTCCTCTGAAGAAGGCTCACCGAACCCTGGTTATGACGCACTACAAGGCGGGCAGCGTCGAAAAACAGGGTATCGCGGGCGTTCGGGTCACGCATTCCGAGACTGTTCCCGTTATCCTCAGATTCTTCCTCGAACATATCTTCGGTGATGATCTCCGTTCTTTCCACATCCTGACCGGCCACAAAATCCACCAGCCGCTGGCTCTCTTCATTTGAGATAAATGCCCCGTGCAACCGTACCGGTTCCGGTTTCCCTGCCTGGAGAAAAAGCATGTCCCCCATACCGAGAAGCTTGTCCGCACCATTCTGGTCAAGGATGATACGCGAATTGGCTGCCTGCATAACTTTAAACGCAATCCTCGATGGGAAATTTGCTTTAATGAGACCGGTGATCACATCCGCCGAGGGACGCTGTGTAGCGAGAACAAGATGAATTCCCACCGCCCGGGACATCTGGGCAAGACGAGCGATTGACTCCTCTATTTCATTCGATGCGACTACCATGAGATCTGCGAACTCATCTATTATGATGACCATGTACGGTAAAAGTTTCGGTATTTCTCGTGTTTTATTCTCTCCGACTGCCTCGGAAAGGGAAGTTACCTTACGGTTATACTGCCCGATATCCCTCACTCCGAGGGAAGCAAGCTGACGGTAACGCGATTCCATTTCCCGTACCGCCCATTTGAGAGCTCCGGCGGCCCGTTTCGGATCGGTAATCACCGGTGTGAGAAGATGAGGGATTGAGTTGTAGATGTTCAGTTCGACCACCTTGGGATCAACCATGATCATTTTGACCTTATGAGGGTGGGCTTTCATGAGAATGCTCGCAATAATCGTGTTTATACAGACACTCTTTCCCGATCCGGTCGAACCGGCTATGAGAAGATGCGGCATTTTTTCAAGATCGGCGACTATCTGATCTCCGGAAGTATTTTTTCCTATTCCTATAAGAAGGGGCTGATCTGTGGCAACAAACGCTTCAGACTCTACAATTTCACGGAGACATACCATAGAGCGTGTTCTATTCGGCACCTCGATGCCTATGGCCGCCTTGCCGGGGATGGGAGCGAGAATTCGAATCCCTCCCCTGGATTTGAGCGCCATCGCGAGGTCATCGGAAAGATTTACCACCCTCCCGACTTTTACACCCGGAGCCAGAGTCAGCTCATAGCGGGTGACAATCGGTCCCGGAGTTATCTGCCGAACCTCCGATTCTATATTGAAATACCGGAGACTCTCTACAATACGCTGCGCCCTCTCGAGCATCTCTTCCCGCGATTCGGAGGGAGCATCGTTCGGCGGCTCATCCAGAAGATCAGGGCCGGGAAACATATACTCCACCGGCTCCGGCTTGGATATCGGACGATTCAGAGGGCGGGGAATGCTTTCCTGTTGTAGAGCCGCAGCCCGGTTGG